>JAZOSA010000014.1:0-7621 GCA_045656905.1 Bacteroidales bacterium | reverse complement strand
CCAATATGCCACGCATACGAAAGAATGTTAGTATTCTTGTACCAATATCTCGGAATGTCAGTATATTACGCAGAAAGTCTCGCAACTATCGCTTCCGACTTAAAAGAAGTTCAGCCAACTATGATGAGTGCCGTTCCACGTCTTCTTGAAAAGATTTATTCAAAAGTAAAACAAAGCGGAAGAAGCAACAAAGGCATCAAGAGAGTCATCTTTATGTGGGCTTTAAATTTGGCTGAAAGATACAAAATCGACCCATGCAACAGAACATGGTTCTACAACCAAAAACTCAAGATTGCCGACGCATTGGTTTATAAGAAAATACGTCAGACACTCGGCGCAGAAAACTTTGACATCGTTGTATCTGGAGCCGCCAGCATCCAACCAAATATAGCAGCATTCTTCTCAGCAATCAAAATGCCTATCTTTGAAGGTTACGGTATGACAGAATGTTCACCAGTTATCGCCGTATCTTGCAGATTGCCTCACGGTCGTGAAATCGGAACTGTCGGTTTTGCACTTCCAGGAGTTGAAGTCAAAATAGCAGACAACAAAGAAATCATCTGCCGCGGACACAACGTCATGATGGGTTATTACGGACAACCAGAATTGACAAAAGAAGTCATTGACGAAGAAGGATGGATGCACACTGGCGACCTTGGCGAAATCAACGAATACGGACAAGTTAGAATTACAGGTCGTTTAAAGAACTTATTCAAGACTTCTTTGGGCAAATACATCAACCCTGATGTCATCGAAGGTAAATTTGCAGAATCTGGATTCATCGAAAACATCGTGGTCCTTGGCGAAAACCAAAAGCACGCAGGTGCAATCATAGTTCCTGACTTTGCATTCTTGAAGACATGGTGCCAAAAACACGAAATCGAATACACCACACCTCAAGAAATGATTAAGAACAGCGATGTTAAAAAACGTTTCGCTGAAGAAGTCAAGAAAATCAACCAGAACTTCGGCGACACTGAAAAAATCAAATGTTACGAACTCATCGCTGATGAATGGAGCGTTGCAAACGGCATCTTGACTCCAACATTGAAAGTCAAGAGAAGTGTTGTGAAAGAAGTGTACAAAGATCTTATTGACAAGATCTATAAAGATTGATAAACTAATCAATCAAAGACATAGAAACTCTTCTATTTAGAGTTTTTAGTTCATCATCAAAGTTATTAGTAGACAAAGGTTGCGAAGATCCGCAGCCTTTTGTTTTTATTCTGTCGGCGGAAATACCTTTATTAATTAATGCAGACTTAACGCTTTCCGCTCTTTTCTTTGACAATACAAGATTATAGTCCTCGCTACCGACATCATCCGTATGACCTTCCAGCAAAATATTCTTGTCAGGATTCAATCTTAAAAAATCATACACAGCATTGATTCCACCTTCCGAATCCTCTCTTAAATCAGCACTGTCAAAGTCAAAGTATATATTTTTCAACACGACAGAATTATGTTTTTCCAACGCATCCGCATAATACTCCTCCACTGACGGTCTTTCTATTTCAACGTACTGAGGTCTGAATTTCTCATCCAAGTCAAATTCATAGATATCATAACCACCGTTACCTTCTTTTCGCAAGGCAGACATATAAGCTTTTGAAGCATCATTCAGCACCACGAGATTTATCTCATCGCCATAAGTATTAAGCGGATAACCTAAATTGACGGACTCTTTCCATTCGCCATTATCATCACGTTGCGACATAAACAAGTCATAACCGCCCATACCAAGTCGCGTGTCAGATGAAAAGTACAACGTTCTGCCATCATAATGAATGAAAGGAGCCATTTCATTACCTTCTGTATTTACATTAAATCCTAGACAATCAGCATTCTGCCATTTACCTTCAGCATCTCGTTTTGAAACATAAATATCCGAGGTTCCCGTTTTCTTATTTCTTCTAACAAAATACAACTCCTTTCCATCGCGGCTCACACAAGGCTGCGATTCCCAACCAGAAGTGTTAACAGATTTTAAGTTTATCGGATTTGACCATCTGCCGTTTTTGAATACCACATAATAAATATCACAACTACCCAAACCGTTTTTCCATCCACTAGCCGAAAAATATATCTCATCGCCATCAGCAGATATATTTGCAGCACCAATATCATTAAGATTATCAAACAACAATTCCGGCAGCGACCAAAGCGAGTCATATTTCATTGTAACAAACACATTCTCCTCCAAATAAGGATTCTCTTCCAAATCAGACTTATATCGTTTTGTAAATATTATCTTATCTTCATTAACATAATATTGATTAACATATTCATCTGCGAGAGTATTTACTCCTCCAATATTTTCTGGATTATAATCGACAGGATTCTCCACCAAGGATTTCCGGAAACTTATCACAGACAATTGTCGCTCAGCGAGTTTCCTCAAAGTCTCTCTTTGATTATCCAAAGCAAGATACCAATTAAGCAAGTCAATAGCTTTATCAAATTGAAAACCTTTAGAATAAAGCTTCGCTAAAGCTATGCTGCTTTTCGGGAAAGACATAGAATCCATTTTAAAGACAATCTCATAAGATTCTATCGCCAAGGAATCCTCTTTCAGCTCCAAATACAGCTCTGCTTTAAGCAAATAAGCATCTGTAAATTTATCATCACATCGCAATGCTTTATTAACACTTGCCATTGCGGATTCATAATTTTCATTAAGAAATTCCTGTCGTGATTTTTCAAAATGCTTTATTGCCTTTTTTGAAGAAGAGTGATATGATTGTGCATATATGCAATTTGCGACGACAAAAAAAACTGTCATCATTAGCGGTTTCAATATTTTGGCAAAATGATTCATACTCGTAAAATCGACTTGCTACAACGAAAAGTGCTATGAAAAAAAGTGCTATGAAAAAAAAGTGCTATGTAAAAAACAGTCGTAACGTCATGTATAAAAAGCAAAGACGCCACAGGGTGACGTCTCTACTTTATTATTTTCTATTTCTTTTTGCAGCTTGCAATGTATTGTATAACAAAGATACAATTGTCATTGGTCCTACGCCGCCTGGTACTGGAGTGATTTTTGAAGCTTTTTTATAGACTTCATCAAAATCGACGTCGCCGATGATATGATAACCTTTTTCAGAGTCATCTTTAATACGGTGAATACCGACGTCAATAACCACAGCGCCTTCTTTAACCATATCAGCTTTCACGAAATGAGGCTGACCGACTGCTGCGATAAGGATATCTGCCTGACGAGTTATCTCTTCTATATTTTTTGTTTTAGTATGGCACATTGTCACTGTAGCGTCAACGCCTTTTCTTGACAGCATCACGCTCACAGGAGTACCGACGATATTTGAGCGTCCGAGTACGACAACATGTTTTCCTGATATTTCAACGTCGCTACGTCTAAGGAGTTCCAATATTCCGAATGGCGTTGCAGGAAGGAAACATGGTTCGCCCAACTGCATAAGACCTATATTATATAATGTGAATCCATCAACGTCTTTATCAGGACTGATAGACTGGATAACTTTAGTCTCATTGATATGTGCAGGAAGTGGCAACTGTACGATATAACCGTCGATTTCTGGGTCATTGTTCAAGAAGTTAACTGTATCAAGCACTTCTTTTTCAGTTGCTGTTGCTTTCAATCTGTAGACTGAAGAAATCATGCCAACGCTTTGAGATGCTTTTTCCTTAGATGCCACATAAGTGAGACTTGCGCCATCTTCACCTACAATGACAGCTGCGAGATGTGGAGCTTCTTGTCCACGGTCAATCATATCAGCAACCTCTGCTGTGATTTCTTTTTTTATTGCGGCGGCGATGAGTTTGCCGTCGATAATTTTATTGTCAGCCATAATATTAAGTTTTATTATGTTTATCTTCTTCTCATTTGAGACATCATCTGCATCATTTTCTTTGCGCCACCTGTTGTCATCATTCTCATCATCTTTGATGTTTCTTCAAATTGTTTTATCAATCTGTTAACTTCAACGATGTCGGTACCGCTACCCATTGCTATTCTTCTACGACGGCTGCCGTTCAAGATTTTTGGGTTTTCGCGTTCTGCAGGTGTCATTGAACCGATGATAGCTTCAATGCTCTTGAATGCATCTTCATCAATATCTTCGTCGCTAATTTTATTCATTCCTGGAATCATTGCAGCGAGATCTTTGATACTACCCATACGTTTAATCTGCTGAATTTGTTTTAGGAAGTCATTGAAATTAAATTCGTTTTTAGCGAGTTTCTTCTTAAGTTTAGCAGCTTCTTCTGCATCGAATTGCTCTTGAGCCTTTTCCACGAGAGTAACAATGTCACCCATGCCGAGGATACGGTCAGCCATACGTTTAGGATAGAAAATATCGAGAGCATCCATTTTTTCGCCGAGACCGACGAATTTGATTGGTTTGTCAACGACGGAACGTATTGTAAGAGCAGCACCGCCGCGAGTATCACCATCTAATTTTGTGAGAACAACGCCGTCGAAGTCGAGGCGGTCGTTGAATGCCTTAGCTGTATTGACAGCATCCTGACCTGTCATTGAGTCAACGACGAACAAAGTTTCATGAGGATTAACTTTAGCTTTGACAGCTGCAATTTCGTCCATCATTTGTTCGTCAACAGCAAGACGACCAGCGGTATCTATGATAACGACGTTCTTGTTATGTTCTTTTGCATATTTTATAGCATTGTCAGCGATGCTAACTGGATCTTTGCTTTCTATTTCAGTGTAAACTTCAACGCCGACTTGTTCGCCCAAGACCTTTAACTGGTCGATAGCAGCAGGACGATAAACGTCGCCAGCCACGAGAAGCACGCTCTTGCCTCTCTTGCTCTTCAAGAAGTTAGCGAGTTTTGCTGAGAATGTTGTCTTACCAGAACCTTGGAGACCAGCTATAAGAACGATTGCTGGATTAGCTTTGATATTGATTTCAGAATGATCGCCACCCATCAACTCAGCGAGTTCATCGTGGACTATCTTAACCATAAGTTGTCCTGGCGATACAGAAGTCAAAATCTTCTGTCCCAATGCTTTTTCCTTGATGTTATTTGTAACATCTTTTGCTATCTTGTAACTAACGTCGGCATCCAAAAGAGCTTTCCTAACTTCTTTCAAAGTTTCTGCGACGTTAATTTCTGTTATATGACCTTGACCTTTTAATATCTTGAACGAGCGTTCAAGTTTCTCACTTAATCCTTCAAACATATTATATTTTATTTTTGTGCAAAAGTAATGATTTTTTTAGTAATTAACAATAGTTTTTAAGACTAAAATAAGTGTTTTGCGACATATAAGTCCGCAGTCTTTATCAATAAGAATTAAACAAATCGAAATGATATTGCATATATGCTTTTCCATCAAGGACTACACTGTCCTTCACATTTTCAGGCAAGTTGTTTTTAAAGAACCTGCCGTCGTTTGAATACACGAATTCTCCTTCTGGTGTCTTCCATCCAAATCCATGATCCAATTCAAAGAAAGCGAATGGTTTATAACATTTTCCGAACACATCCTTACTCCAGAAAAACTCATCGTGAGACTGTCCAAGTTGAGCCAATATCATCGCAGTCAAGTCGGTATTTCCGCAAATCTTATCGTATGTCGTCCCTCTCAAAGAATCTTTCAGCGGTTCGCCATAAATGAGCATAGGAATTTTATGATGATTAAAAGATTCCAATCCATGATTTTTGTATGACGAGTGACTATGATCGGCGACGAAGATAAACAAGGTGCTGTCATACCACTCTTGTTGTTTCGCCTTTTCCATAAACATACCTAATGCGATATCGGTATAGTGACCCGAGTTAACATACGGTTTTTCAATCTGAGGCCACTCCAACTCTTCAAAAATTTTCGGATAATCGTAAGGCGAATGTGTACTTTGAGTAAACAACGTACTAAAGAAAGGCTGCGGATATTCTGAAATCTGATCCAAATACCACGGCATAACATCTGTGTCGTGATATCCTAGTTTACCTTTACGGAAACCTTCGTTTATATCTTTTGCTTCTATTATTTCATCGAATTCATTATAACGGAGATACGACAGAATATTACCGTAATTCAATTCACCCCCGAAATAAAAGCTTGTATGATAACCGATAGAATCCATTCTCTTGACCAACGACGGCACTGCGTAATATTTATCAGGGTGATTAGTCATCGTTGTCACTGGTATTCCAGGAAGACCGCCGAACAAAGACGACATTGCATGTTGTGAGCGATTCGCACTTGCGTAAATATTTGTAAACAGAAGTCCTTCTTTTTCAAGACTATGGAAATTTGGAGTAATATCAGGTTCGCCACCCAGCGACTCAATCAAGTCGGCCGACCAGCTTTCAAGGAGTACCACGATAATATTGGGTTTTTCAATCTTCAGAATCGACTCTGTCGAGTCGCAGGAGGTTTCATGAAGTCCAACAGTCCTTTTCTTTGCGGAGTCAAAATCCATATAATTAAAATGTGCCCTTGACTCCACCTTCTTGGAATTCAATATATTTTCAACGAGATAATATGCAGGATTGACGCACATCTCGTTAGCGAATTTATGACTGCTATAATACACCTTGCTTGATGTTATTGGAATCTCGTTGAATCCGCCTCTCATTCCCAAAAAGAGAAGACCTAAGGCAAGCACAAAACTTCCAGAAAGCACGGTTCTATTTGGTTTCTCGGCTTCTTTGTACACCGCCAAAGCTTGCGGTTCCACAAATTTTGTATAGAACCAACAGAACAATACCGTAAAGACGCTCCACAACACTATAAGCAACAATGTCTGTTCCGTCTCCGCAGTATTTATGACTTCCGCCGGATTTTCAAGATAGAGCAAAGCCCTATACGACAACTTCGTTCTCCACTCGCCATAAATCCCCATATCGCCGAATGCCGCCAGATTATACGTCGCGACCATAAGATAAAAATACCAGCGAAGCGGAGCGAAAAGCGTGTCTTTATCAATAGATAACGAAATGAACATATATATCACGGGCAAGGCCAGCATAAAGCAAGCCGTGGAAATATCAAGCGGCAACGCAGACCAGAAACCTTTCAGTATTTCCTTAAACGGAATCTCACCTAGTTCCACCAACGTCCAATATTTCATCAAGAAAATCACTCTCATTGTTGCGAAAAGCACCAACAAGAAGACCATCATTTTCAGTAATGTAAGAAGGATTTTTTTCATATTTATATCGACTAAAAATAAAAGGCTAAACGTCAAAGATCACATTTGTCCTTTGCCATTAGCCTTTTTTTGCCATTACACATTATAATTTCTTGCTCCGAAAATCTTACTGCCGACTCTCACCATTGTAGCACCTTCTTCAATAGCGATTGGATAATCGTCCGACATTCCCATCGAGATATCTCTAAATGAGTCGTTGGCTTTAAAGTAGTTTTCTTTTAAGGTTTCAAAAATATTCTTGAGATTCTTAAATTCGTTTCTTACTTGCACAACATCGTCAGTAAAAGTTGCCATTCCCATCACACCGCAGATGTTAATATTTTTTAAATTTTTGAAACTTTCAGATTCTAACAACAACTTAGCTTCTTCCATATCTAGACCAAATTTCGTTTCTTCCTGAGCAATATGGAACTGAAGCAGACAATCTATTACACGATTGTTTTTTACGGCTTCTTTATTAA
>JAZOSA010000013.1:0-46862 GCA_045656905.1 Bacteroidales bacterium | reverse complement strand
CTTGAACTTCTCTATGGCGTGACTCTTGAAAAACATAAATCTACATTTGGTAATATTTATGCACTGACAGACAGCATAATAGTTACGAGAAAAGAGTTTTACAGCGGACAGGAAGTCGTGTATTTCATGACAAACAGAAATAATGGCAGAACAGAAGTTCTATGCGATGTTTATGGTTCGTCACTTCAGATGGCAAAGAACTGGAGTATTGACAATATACGTCTGAAAAGGGTAACTGCTTATGATAATGAAATTACGGCAAATCATCCTAATTACGAGAGACCTATGGAACGTGATTATTTTGAAGCGGATATGATAAAACGCCTGATGCTTCAGGAGATTTATGTTCCTATATTGAATGTCGATGACAAGATTTATATCTTCGACTTCCAAAAAGATTATGTGTATAAATATGATAATGAAGGTAAATATCTTGGCAAGAAAGAAATCAGTTTTCATCTTAAAAGCAAATACGCTAGGAGAGACGCTCCAGGCAATCCGTGGGATAAGAAACTCATTTACGACAAAGCAAGAAAAGAATGTTACGCTCAATTCACCAGCGACGGTACCGTGACATTGAAGAAAATAGACTTGGAAAGCGGAAACGTCATCGCGACATACATCCTCGATGACCATTATTTCCCAGAGAACATTCAAGTGTATGACGGAACAGTTTATTATCAGTTCATCGATTCAAGAATGACATTCGGAAAAGACTGCAGAAGTCTGTATAAGATGGAACTTTTTTAATTGGAATGATTGTAGAGACGCGTCGACAATACCAATGAAATAAAAAAATAGACACGTCTCAAGAATGAAGAAAGAATCGGGAACGAGGTTCGGGGGCGGGAACGGGAACGAGATTTTCTCTGCGTTCCTTTGCGTCTCTGCGAGAGAAAAAATATCGGCCACTGAGCTTGTCGAAGTGACAAACAAGATGCCTTCGAGAGGCTCAGGCACCGAGCACAGCTCACAGCAAAAAAGCATACCCAAAGTCTGTTGTCCGTTGTCCGTTGACATAAAAAATCCCGTAAAGAATAATAGCTTCTCTACGGGATTTTATCTTGGTGACTCGGTGTCTCAGAGTCTTGGTGTCTTATTCCAAATATGTGTATCCGTACAATCCTGATCTGTAGTTAGATAAGAATTCTTTTCCTTCTTCAACGGTAATCTTGCCTTGTTTAACGCAGCTTGTCACCCATGATTCAACTGTTCTAACCAATTTCTTTGGACTATATTGTACATATTCCAAAACTTCAGCTACTGTCTCACCATCAATGATTTGGTCGATGTAATAACCTTTTTCATCAACAGTGACGTGAACAGCATTGGTGTCTCCAAATAAATTGTGTAAGTCGCCGAGGATTTCTTGATATGCACCAACCAAAAATACTCCAATATAATATGGGTCTTTTGAGTTCTTGTTATGTACAGGCAATGTATGTGTCTGATTTCTAGTTGTTACATATGAAGATACTTTACCGTCAGAGTCACATGTAACGTCTTGTAATGTTGCCATTCTACTTGGCTGTTCGTCCAATCTGTGAATTGGGATGATAGGGAAGATCTGATCTATAGCCCAAGCATCTGGCAATGACTGGAACAATGAGAAGTTGCAGAAATATTTGTCTGCCAATAATTTAGGCAAGCTGTTAAAATCTTCTGGGATACGTTTTAATTCTGAAGTCAACTGATTGATTTCTCTTGCTATTGACCAGAACAATCTCTCCACCTTAGCTCTTGACTTGATGTCTAAAAGTCCAAGGCTGAACAAATCCAAGGCTTCTTCTCTGATTTGCTGAGCGTCGTGCCATGTCTCAAGCATTGACGATTGCTTATTTGTAAGTTTATCCCAAGCTTCGTTAAGTTCGTGAATCAATTCATGGTCATCTTCTAAAATATCCTCATTTTCATCCCATTCTGGTAATGAAGCTGTTTCAAGGACTTCAAAAACAAGCACTGAGTGATGAGCTGTCAAAGCGCGGCCTGACTCAGTAATTACGTTAGGGTGAGGAAGGTCATTTTTGTCACAAGCATCTGCTACAGAGAAGATTACGTCGTTAACATATTCTTGAATGCTATAGTTGACGCTACTTGCGCTACTTGAACGTGAACCGTCATAGTCAACACCTAAGCCGCCACCGACATCAACGAATTCAATGTTGAATCCCATTTTATGTAATTGAACGTAGAACTGAGCAGCTTCTCTCAAAGCAATCTTAATGCTTCTAATCTTAGTCACTTGACTTCCAATATGATAGTGAACAAGACGCAAGCATTCTTTCATATTGTTCTTTTCAAGATATTCAAGAGCTTCAAGCAATTCTGATGTTGTCAAACCGAACTTGCTTCCGTCGCCGCCTGATTCTTCCCACTTGCCGCTACCAGAACTTGCAAGTTTGATTCTTACACCTATGCTTGGAGTGACTTTCAAACGTTTTGCAACGCGTGTAATGAGCTTTAATTCATTGAGTTTCTCAACAACGATGATGATTGTTCTGCCCATCTTTTGTGCAAGAAGAGCCAACTCGATAAAGCTTTCGTCTTTATATCCATTACAGATAATCAATGAGTTAGTATCTGTATTTGATGCAATGATAGCATGTAACTCTGGTTTAGAACCTGCTTCCAAACCGATATTGAATTTCTTTCCGTGGCTTACGATTTCATCCACAACAGGACGCATCTGATTGACTTTGATAGGGAAGACGATGAAGTTCTTTCCTTTGAATTCATATTCTTCAGCGGCTGACTTAAAACATGAGTTGATTGTTTCAATACGAGTGTCGATGATGTCTGGGAAACGTATCAACATTGGAACTGAAACATCACGAAGTTGCAATTCATCAACCAATTCGCGTAAATCTACAGAAGCACAACCTTCTCTTGGAGTAACGACAACATTTCCTTTATCATTGATAGAGAAATAGTTGACACCCCAGTTATTAATGTTGTAAAGTTCTGCTGAATCTTCAATGCGCCATTTTCTCATAGTTCTTGTTTACTTTTTTGTTAAAAATAAATTCAATTACACGCTCATTTAAAATGAGTTGCAAATCTAATAAAAAAAACACATTATTCATATTAATATTGAAATTTTGTTGACTTCATTTCAAATAAATCCAATCTCCATTGAACCATTGTGAACCTTCGTTGTTTAGCAAAGAAAAACAACAGATTATGAAACGAACTAAATTCATTTACGCAATCTTAGCTGCGATGTTTGTTTTTCCTCATTTCGCCAATGCGCAAGAGGATATCATCATCACAAAGAAACACAACCATCATCATGGTGAGTTATTGATTATCAATAACGATGGTGGACACGACAGCACTTATGTCATTATTTTTGAAGAGAATGCACCTGAGAGATTTAACGCTCCGAAAACTCCGTCTTTTGGTTTTATGAGTAAAGACCAAAAATATTTGATGGGTATCGGCGGTTATGTCAAAGGAACCATCTCTATGGACTTCAAAGGCGCAATCAACGACCCAGCTTATTTTACAACATCGGCAATTCCAGTCAACCCAGCTCCAGGAAATGGCGAGTTGCTACAATTCAATGCTAATCAATCAAGTTTGTTCTACAACCTCGTCTCTCTTTCTGACAAGAAATGCAAGTTCGGAGCTTACATCAACATGAATTTCAGCGGACAGAATTACACTCCTGAAATACAAGACGCTTACATCACTTACGGTGGTTTGCTTATCGGTAGAACTACCAGTTTATTCACTGACGCTGCCGCAATTCCTCCAACCATCGACAGCGAAGGTCCTAACGGATTGACATACAAGACAAATAACGTTTTTAACTTCAGAAGTCATTGGGGTAAAAATAAACAATTCAGTGCCGGACTCGGTCTTGAAATGCCAAGTACAGACTTCACAACATCAAACGCACAAAGCGTTACTAATCAATACATTCCAGACTTTCCTTCTTACATTCAATTCGCTTGGGGCAAAAACAGAGACAGCCACGTCAGATTAAGCAGTATTATTCGTAACGTGAATTATCGCAATAATATTCAGGATAAGAATAATATAATCTCAACTTATGCTTGTCAACTTAGTGGTTTAGTGACAGTTAAACAAAAACTGGTATTCTATTACCAATTAACATACGGAACAGGGATCTCGACATATATCCAAGATGTTAGCGGTTTGAAATTAGACTTTATGCCTAACAATATCGTTGATAAACAAAATGATAAAGCTGGCAAATTGGATCATGTCAAGTCAATGTCATATTACGCTGGTTTACAATACAACTTCAATCCAAGAACATTCATGTCATGCACATTCAGTCAAGTTGGTATTGATGTTCCTGATAATTACGAGAATACCGATTTATACAAAGAAGGTTACTACTTGGCAACCAACTTCTTCTGGTATGCAAGACCTAACGTTCAATTCGGCGCAGAATATCTTTACGGCAGACGCGTCGACCAGAATGACAACTGGGGACAAGCCAACAGATTACAAGTGATGCTACAATATAACTTCTGATAAGTTTAGTTAATTAATGTTTTTTTCATGCTAAGGCTGTTCGTTTGAGCAGCCTTTTTTGTATGTTTGCAAAAAATAATTAACAATGAAACTGATAATAGATTGCGGTTCCACAAAAGCTGATTGGGTCATTTTAATTGGGGAAGAAGTCGTTTCAAAATTCCAAACCGAAGGCTTTAATCCTAATTATACCGACAAAAATACTATTTCAAGTATAATTTTAGATAACCAATCTTATAAAACTTATATTCAAGAAATTACAGAAATATATTTTTACGGAACAGGATGCGGAAATCAGGACAATTGCAGTCTTATTGAAAATGTTTTTAAATCAATTTTTCTTAATGCGAACATCATCGTGACACATGACTTAACGGCAGCTTGTCACGCACTTTTGGGCAACAAAGAAGGCATCGCTTGCATCTTGGGAACCGGTTCCCATTCCTGTCATTATGACGGAAAAGAAATTATAAATAAAGCAGTTTCATTAGGTTACATAATAGGAGATGAGGGGAGTGGCAACCATATCGGGAAGCAATTGCTACGCGATTATTGCTACAAGAAAATGCCGACAGAATTATCAGAAAAATTTGAAAACGAATACGATACAGAAATTCCTTCCATTATCGACAATATCTATCATAAAAGTCAGGTTTCCAAATATTTAGCTTCATTCTCAAGATTCGCATACGAAAACATTGAACACGATTACATAAAGAATTTATGTTCAAAATGCTTTGATGAATTCATTGAATATTTCATCCTAAGATACGAAACATCAAAAGATTTGGAAATAGGATTCGTTGGTTCTATAGCATATTATTTTCAAGAGTTATTAAGTGAACGACTTGAAAATCACAAGTTAAGATTAGGAAAAGTTATCAAAAGCCCAATCGAGGGACTTATTGAATTTCATTCTCACCATTGATGACAGAGTTAATATAATTTAACATCTCATCAAGTTCATCAATAGTAAACCATTTATAATCATTGTTTTTCCTCAACCAAGTCATCTGCCTTTTCGCATACTGACGAGTGTTGATTTTAATGTTTTCAATTGCTTCGTCAAGAGAAACCTTGCCATCAAAATGTTCAAAGATTTCTTTGTAACCAACTGTATTCAAACTATTTAGATGACGTTTTGGATACATTGCTTTCGCTTCTTCAACAAGACCTTCGTTAACCATAATATCAACTCTTTTGTTGATACGATTTATGAGTTTACTTCTTTCCCAAAGCAAAGCGACCTTAATGATTTTAAAATCACGCTGTTTGACAGTATTTTTTCTGAAAGAAGAATAGGTGAGACCCGTCTGATAACAAACCTCTACAGCACGCTGTAAACGACGTGGATTATATTTATCGACAATGCTATAATATTCTGGATCAAGACGTTCAACTTCGTTTTGCAAAGCGATTAAACCGCCTTTCTTATATAATTCATCGACTTTATTTCTCACTTCTTCAGAAATATCAGGAATAGAGTCAAGGCCTTTGCAAACAGCATCAATGAACAAACCAGAACCGCCAGTTAAAACCACAGCATCATGATTTACAAATAATTGCTTTAATAAATTCAGAACATCTTGTTCGTAATCCGCAACATCGTATTTGTCTTCAACATTAAGATTATGAATCATATAATGCTGAACTTCAGCCTGTTCTTCAGGCGTAGGCGCTGCTGTGCCAATAGGCAACTCCTTATAAAACTGGCGGCTGTCGGCAGAGATGATTTCTGTGCCGAGGGCTTTAGCGACTTTTATGGCAGTAGCTGTCTTTCCCGAGGCTGTCGGACCTGCTATCACAACAAGATATTTATCCTTCATCATTTCTCGATTTTATTTGGAACAGGACCATTTGACTTTACCTCTATAGGCTCGGTAACTTCTTGTACTACAGTAAGTCCAAGTTTTTCACCTTCCGCTTTCATAAACTCGTAAGCCTCCTTGAAGTTATTTCCAATAATACCGTCCAACACTGCTTCTCTGATGGCGGTCTTGATAATACCGACATTTCTACCTTCTGTGATACCGAAAGTAGTCATAATGACTTCACCATTGACAGGAGGCTGCCAATTTCTAAGATGGTCTTTTTCCTCCAGTTCCTTAAGTTTCTTTCTAACTAATTGGAAATTATTATGATACTTCGCCTTTTTTTCTTCATTCTTGGAAGTTATGTCAGCATCGCAAAGTATCATCAAATCATCGATATCATCGCCTGCATCAAAGAGCAATCGTCTTACTGCAGAGTCAGTTACTTCTTCTTGTGCCAAAGCGATAGGGCGGAGGTGAAGCGAAATCAGTTTCTGAACATACTTCATCTTTTCATTAAGAGGAAGTTTCAACGCCGCAAAAATCTTAGGTGTCATTTTGGCACCTTTAATCTCGTGACCATGAAAACTCCAACCTATTTCTTTGTCATATTTTTTTGTCAGAGGTTTTGCAATATCATGAAGTACGGCAGCCCATCTCAACCATAAATCACCACCAGCATCGGCAACATTGTCAAGCACTTCCATTGTGTGATAGAAGTTATCTTTATGAGCTCTGCCATTTTGAACTTCAACACCTTTCAAGGCTGCTAATTGAGGAAATATTATTTTCAACAAACCAGAAGCGTCAAGCAATTTAAAACCGATACTTGGTTTTGGAGAAAGCAAAATCTTGTTAAGTTCCTCATTAACACGTTCCATTGAGATGATTTTGATTCTCTCTGCATTTCTCTTTATAGAGTTAAACGACTCTGTCTCAATGGTAAAATGAAGCTGTGTCGCAAATCTAATCGCACGCATCATTCTCAAAGGATCATCAGAATATGTCACATCCGGATCTAATGGAGTTCTGATTATCTTATCTTCCAAATCTTGAACTCCGTTAAAAGGATCTACCAACTCACCAAAAGTATCTTCGTTAAGACTGATAGCCAATGCGTTAATGGTAAAATCTCTTCTATTTTGGTCATCTTCCAAAGTTCCATCTTCAACCATTGGTTTTCTGCTTGAAGGTTCGTACGATTCTCTTCTTGCTCCGACAAACTCTATCTCTTTGTCTTTCATACGAATCATGGCAGTTCCAAAGCGACCGTAATATTTCACTTCTTTCTTTCCGTCAATAAGAGATGCTGTCTTCTTTGCCAATTCAATTCCGCTTCCAACTGTCACAACATCAATGTCATTCGACGGACGGTTAAGTAAAATGTCACGCACATAACCACCAATAACGTAAGATTCATAATTAAGCGCACGACTTGCCTTTGTGATAACTCTAAAAAAACGATTGTTTATATATTCTGATAAATTCTTCATAGTGTTGCAAAGTTAACAATTTTTCCGCATAAAATCGAAAAGAAAAAGCGCATCAAACGATGCGCCTTATATCATTGTTTTACAGATAATTATTCTGTCAGGACACGTTCTGCGGCAGGCACTATATTAACCACTACATCTTGTTTTTCATCATCATAATCGATGATTATCTTTTCTCCGATGTTAATTTTTGTTCTGATAATCTCTTCTGCCAAAACATCTTCAACATACTTCTGAATTGCTCTCTTCAAAGGTCGTGCTCCATATTGGTCGTCCCAGCCTTTTTCTGCGATAAAATCATGGGCTTTTTCTGTAACTTCAATCTGATATCCCATCTCATTTATGCGGTTAAACAATCTCTTTAATTCAATATCAATAATCTTATGAATATCACCACGTTCTAACGAATTAAATACAATAACATCATCAATACGATTCAAGAATTCTGGAGCGAAAGAACGCTTCAATGCATTCTCAATAACGCTACGGCTATATTCGTCTTTAGCGTCCTTTTTGGCTTGTGTTCCAAAACCAACGCCTTGTCCGAAATCTTTAAGCTGACGAGAACCTATATTCGAAGTCATAATGACAATAGTATTCTTAAAGTCAACCTTACGACCTAAACTGTCTGTAAGTTGTCCGTCGTCAAGCACTTGTAATAAGAGATGGAACACATCAGGATGTGCTTTCTCAATTTCATCAAGCAAAACGATAGAGTATGGTTTGCGACGAACTTTTTCGGTCAACTGACCACCTTCTTCATAACCGACATAACCCGGAGGCGCTCCTACCAAACGAGAGACGGCGAATTTCTCCATATATTCACTCATGTCGATACGAATCAATGTATCTTCAGAATCAAATAGATACTTTGCTAAAACCTTTGCAAGATATGTCTTTCCAACGCCAGTTGGTCCTAAGAAAATGAAACTTCCGATTGGTTTATTAGGATCTTTCAAACCAGCTCTATTACGACGTATAGCCTTGGCAATCTTCTTGATAGCATCATCTTGTCCAACAACAGAACCTTTGAGTTCGTCGTCCATTTTAAGAAGTCTGTCGCTTTCATTCTGTGCAATTCTTTGTACAGGCACACCTGTCATCATCGCAATAACTTCTGCAACGTTCTCTTTAGTAACGACTTCACGCTGAATCTGAGTCTTGTTTTCCCAGTCTTTCTTCTCTTTTTCAAGTTGTTCAAGGACAATCAATTCCTCGCTACGTTGTTGACCAGCATCTTCAAAACGCTGTTCGGCGATAGAAAGTTTCTTAGCCTCACGAATATCTTCCAGTTTCTCTTCCAATTCAATAATTCTACAAGGAACATTGATATTGCTAATATGCACGCGTGAACCTGCTTCGTCAAGAGCATCAATAGCCTTGTCAGGAAGATGACGATCAGACATATAGCGTTCGGTAAGTTTCACGCAAGCCTCGATAGCATCATCATCATATTTCACGAGGTGGTGGTCTTCGTATTTACTTTTGATATTATTCAGAATTTCAATGGTTTCCTCAGGTGATGTCGGTTCTATCAAAACCTTTTGGAAACGACGTTCAAGAGCACCGTCTTTTTCAATATACTGACGATATTCGTCCAATGTCGTTGCGCCAATACATTGCAATTCGCCGCGTGCCAAAGCTGGTTTCAACATATTACTTGCATCGAGAGAGCCGTTAGCATTGCCGGCACCAACGATAGTATGAATTTCATCAATAAAGAGAATTATCTCAGGATTTTTTTCTAACTCATTGAGAATAGCCTTGATACGTTCCTCAAACTGACCTCTGTATTTCGTTCCTGCCACGACAGAAGCGAGGTCAAGCATAACGATACGTTTGTTGAATAAAGTACGTGAAACCTTGCGTTGAACAATGCGAAGAGCAAGTCCCTCAGCGATAGCAGATTTTCCCACGCCAGGTTCACCGATGAGAATAGGATTGTTTTTCTTACGACGGCTAAGTATCTGTGCCACACGCTCTAACTCTTTTTCACGACCAACAATAGGGTCGAGGCGGTTTTCTGCAGCGGCAAGTGTCAAGTCACGTCCGAAATTATCCAAAACCGGAGTCTTAGATTTCACATTCGAAGTTTTGTGCTGAGTAGGTTCTTTTGGTTTAATTTCTTCTAAATCATCATCATCTTCAAAGAGAGAAGCTTGTGGTTCTTCCACAATATCATCTTTCTTCATAACACTATCACCCATATTATTCTTTTTGACTCTATTTTTAAAAGTGTCATAATTTATACCTTCATACTCAAGACGTTGCGAAACGATATTGTTGTCGTCATGAAGTATTGCCAACATAAGATGTTCTGGATCAATAAATTCACAATTGAATTCCTTTGCAACAATATAAGTGAATTTTAATGCGCGTTCTGTCTGCTTGGTAAGAGGGATGTTGTCAGTATTACTTTTTTCAATAATATTTGACTTTATCGAAGCAACAAGTTTCTGCTTAAATGCTTCAATATCAAGTTTTAATTCGTCAAGAATATTAGTTACATTATTGTCTTTTCCGTCAATGATTCCCAGGAAAATATGTTCCAGACCGATATAGGAATTACCCAACCTCACAGCTTCTTCATGACTGCGGAACATAATTTCACGAGTTCTTGGAGAAAATTTAGCGTCCATATTTTAGTTATTATTTAAAAAAATCAAATTGTAAATTTTGTCATACAAGACAAGAAATTTTGTGCAAAGATAATAACAAAATCCACACCATTTTTCCATCTGTCAGTAAATAACATTTTGTTGTAAAAAAAAGTTGAAAAAATAATTGCAATAGGGCAGAAGCAAAGAAAAAAAATATTATTTTTGCTACTTAAAATTAAAGAAAATTATCTAAAAAATAAGAGATGGAAGAACAATTGGAAGAACAATTAGGAGGAGAAAAAATAATTCCTGTTAACATCGAGAATCACATGAAATCGTCTTACATCGACTATTCGATGTCTGTTATCGTTGCACGTGCTCTTCCAGATGTTAGAGATGGATTAAAGCCTGTACATCGCCGTATTTTGTACGGTATGATGGACATGGGATTATTATCTAACCGCCCATATAAGAAATCTGCTAAAGTTGTAGGTGAAGTTTTAGGTAAGTATCACCCACACGGCGACAGTTCTGTATATGACGCTATGGTGCGTCTCGCACAGCCTTGGAATATGCGTTACCCAATGGTTGATGGACAAGGTAACTATGGTTCTATCGACGGCGACAGCGCAGCTGCTATGCGTTACACAGAAACTAGATTAAGAAAACTTGCTGAAGAAATGTTGGTTGACATCGACAAAGACACTGTCGATTTCCAAAACAACTACGATGACTCAGAAAAAGAACCAGTAGTGCTCCCAGCACTGATTCCAAACCTTTTGGTCAACGGAGCCAGCGGTATCGCAGTCGGTATGGCCACAAATATGGCACCTCATAACTTGAAAGAAGTCATCGACGGCATCGTTGCTTATATTGACAACAAAGAAATAACAATCAGCGAGTTGATGCAATATATCAAAGCTCCTGACTTCCCAACAGGCGGTATCATTTACGGTTACGAAGGCGTGAAAGACGCTTTTGAAACAGGTCACGGCAGAATTGTATTGCGCGCTGAGACAACAATAGAAACTCACGGCAACCACGAAAGAATCATCGCTACATCAATACCTTATCAGACAAACAAGGCTGAGATGATTAAAAAGACAGCCGAACTTATCAACGATAAGAAACTCGAAGGTATTGCCGACATTCGCGACGAATCGGACCGCAGCGGTATGCGCATCGTCTACGAATTGAAGAAAGATGCTGTTTCAAGCGTGGTTCTCAACAAATTATTCCAAATGACTGGATTACAGAGTTCTTATTCTGTAAACAACGTCGCTTTGGTAAATGGCCGTCCACAAACATTGAATCTCAAGCAATTGATTCAATATTATGTTGAACACCGTCACGAAGTTGTGATTCGTCGTACTCAACATGACTTGAACGAGGCTAAGAAACGTGCTCATATATTAGAAGGTCTTGCTCGTGCTATTGACATCGTTGACGAAATCATCGCAACAATCAGAGCATGTAAAGGCGGTTCTTCAGAAGCAAAACAAGCCTTGATGGATCAATTCGGATTCGACGACCCACAAGCAGCTGCTATCGTGGCATATCGCCTCGGTCAGTTGGCTGGTCTCGAAATCAAGAAAATATTGGACGAATTGGAACAATTACGCATACTTATCAAGCATTTACAAGATATTCTTGACAATGAAGATATGCAGTTTGATATCATCAAGACTGAACTCATCGCTGTTAGAGATAAATATGGCGACGAAAGAAAGACCATCATTGAACATTCAGCTGATGACATCAGAATTGAAGACTTGATTTCTGACGATCCTGTAGTTGTTACAATATCACACCTCAATTATATTAAACGTACCAACCTCAGTGAATATAGAAGACAAAGTAGGGGAGGCAAAGGTTCTAAAGGTTCTGATGCACGCGATGAGGACTTTATCGAACATCTCTTCGTGGCAACAAACCACAACTACATGCTCTTCTTTACAGAAAAAGGCAAGTGCTTCTGGCTCAGAGTATTCTCTATTCCTGAAGGAACTAAGACAAGCAAAGGTCGCGCAATTCAAAACCTCATCAATCTTGAACCAGGCGATAAGGTCAAGGCGTTTATCAATGTTCCAACATTAAGCGACGAAGACTTCATTAATAATAACTATGTCATTATGGCAACTAAGAAAGGTGTTATTAAGAAGACAACTCTCGAAGCTTATTCACGCCCACGTCAAAATGGTATCATCGCATTGACAGTAAGAGAAGGCGACGAATTGCTCTCTGTATGTCTCACAAACGGACAACAAGAAATGCTGATGGCATTGCGTTCAGGTCGTGCTATCCGTTTCAATGAAAGTACAGTAAGACCAATGGGTAGAGGTGCAGCTGGTGTTAAAGGCGTCACTTTGGCAGATGAAGAAACAGACGAAGTTGTCGGCTTAATCTGCGTCGATCCAAACGGAACATCAGATATCTTGGTTGTTTCTGAAAAAGGTTACGGAAAACGTTCTGAATTAGACGAATATCGTATCACAAACAGAGGCGGTAAAGGTGTTAAGACTCTTAATATCACAGATAAAACTGGCGATTTAATTGCAATTAAAGACGTTCAAGACGGAGACGACTTGATGATTATCAACAAGTCTGGTATCTTAATCCGTATCGCAGTTGATACGTTGAGAGTTATGGGTCGTGCAACACAAGGTGTCCGTTTGATCAACTTACGCAATAATGACGAGATTGCCGCCGTTACTAAAGTAAGCGCTGATATCATTGAAACTGAAGAAGAATTGTTAGATGAAGAAAATATGAGCAATGAAGAATTGACAAATGAGACTTTATCAACAGATGAAACTACAGCTTTAGATGAAACGACTGAAAATACAGAAAATCAATAAAATAAACAACTATAAAAAATTAAATAAAATGAAAAAATTGACATTCTTAGTAGTTATGTTAGCATTCTTGGCTAATGTTTCTATGGCTCAAAACAAAGAACGCGTCAACGCATTCAATTACAACAAAAATGCTCAAGGCTATATTACTACAGCGGAGCAATTGAACAAACAAAACAGAGCTGAAAAAGCAGCAAAACAAATGGGTTTCGCTAAGATAGAACTTCAAAAAGCAAAGACATCTATCGATTTAGCAGCAGAACATGAAGAAACTAAAAACGAAGCTAGAACATGGCATTACTATGGCATCGTTTACTATAAAATCGCTGCTTATCCAGAATTCAACGATTTAGAACCAGAAGCATTGGACAAGAGTCTCAATGCATTCATAAAAATCATTGAATTAGACCCAGCTTATGCAAACGACAGACAAAATATGTATGATATTTATCAACATATCCAATCAATCACATCAAATTACTTCAACAAAGGTGCTGTTGCATACGAAAATGGAGAATATAAAGAAGCTATTGATTGCTATTTATCAGCATATAAATCAAATTTAGTAATTGGTCAACCAGACAACGAAGCATTGCTTATCGCAGCACAAATTGCTCTTTACAATGCCAAAGAATATGAAATGGTTGTTGAAATATGCGGTCAATTATTAGCAAATCAATATGAATCAGCAAAAGTATATCAATACTTAGCTGTTGCTAACAGCCAAATGGGTAATGACGAAGAAATGGTCAAATACTTCAGCGAAGGTAGAGCAAAATTCCCAGAAGATGAAAATCTTATCAACGAGCAAATCAATGCTTATTTGAGACTTGGCAGAGAAGCTGAAATCGTTGACCAAATCGAAGCAATGGCAGTTAAACAAACAACAAATCCAATTTATTACTTCATTTTAGGAACAATCTACGGCAATCAAGAATCAACATTATATAACATTGATTCAGCATTAGGTTACTATCAAAAAGCTCTTGAATTGGATCCAAACCACGTTGATTCATATATCAACATCGGCAGTATGTACATTGACAAATCTGCAGCTTTATACAACGCAGCAAATGAATTAGGTTTCGACAGAGAATCTCAAAAGAAATACGACATTATGGTTGCTGAAGCAAAAGGTTATGACGAAAAAGCATTGCCATACGTAGAAAAAGCTTATGAAATGGTTTCAGACGATGCTGCAATCCGCCAAGCTTTGAGAACATTATATGTTCGTTTAAAGATGATGGACAAAGCAAAAGCATTAGAAACAGCTGAATAATAGAATAATAATTCAAATTGTAAAGAGTCATAGAGTGGAATACTTTATGACTTTTTTTTATGTTCTCCAAATCCTATTTAACATAATGTTTATTATTTAATAAAAGGAGTTCTTTTAAATAATACTGATAATCAGGTATTTGATAAGCAAATATTAATTCTATTTAACATAAGACATCTCAAATGTTAATTTTTGTTAAAATGTAATTTTATTGTGAAATTACATGATTTCGTACGATAATTTTTGATACCTTTGCTAGTGAGAATCAGAAACGAATTAGCTTTCTTAATTCTTTAGTAATCAATAATTAAAATATAAAAAGATGGAAATTCAAGGTAAAGTAGTTCGCTTAGGTAATTTAACTGAAGGAACAAGTCCTCGTGGCGCATGGAGAAAACAAGAACTTATTATCGAAACTATTGAGCAATATCCTAAACAAGTATGTTTGGTTTGCTGGGGCGATCGCGTCGCTGAAGCTCAAAACTTCACCCCAGGTCAAACTATCAAAGCTCAAATCAGCATCGAATCTAGAGAATTCAACGGCAAATGGTATACAGACGTCAGACCTTTCAGATTTGACCTCGAAATGGCTCCACAAACTCAGCCAATGCAACAACCAATGCAACAACCTCAAGAATTCGTAGCACAGCCTCAAGCTAATATTCCTGTAACAGAATATTTTGCAACAGATAATGGCGACGATTTGCCATTCTAAGAAAGTCTATAAGACAACATGACAATAAGTCTATAAGTAAAAAAGGCACTTTTAAAGTGCCTTTTTTGTTTTTATTCTTTTATAATGGATAACAACTGTCCGGTATTCGTATCAAATGTTAATCTCATCTTGTTAATCGGAACTAGAATCACATTTCCTAACTGACTTATTTTCAACCTATTTTCTAAAACAACATCATCTCCACATAAAACTTGCATTGTGACATTCGCTGGATTTCTGTAGAATAATTTATTGTTATAAGTGGTGTTTTCTATCTCATCAATTGTTAATTCATTTATTGCCGATGTTGATGAATTATCTGTAAAATTAATTTTAACACTCTCCCCTGTCTTTGCATTAAATCCTTCTGTATCAGAGAATTTGCTTAAAACTATTGAAGTTTTACCTTCTTCAGGTATCACATAAAATGTCTTTGTTAATATTTCTGTAGTTGTTTTGCCAACAAACATACTTAAATATTCATTTTCCAGATTCTTTAATTCATCAAGCATATAATTTATGGTTTTGCCATAATTAACTTCTTGATAACCAGTAATCAAATCAAAATAAGCAACACGAACCTTCTTGATTTCTTCCACTATTGTCATAGCAACTTCTTTATCTGTCAACTTTGTTTTAACATCTTCTTCATCCTCAACTTCGTCTTCTTCTAGCGGGATATATTGAAATTCAGTTTGTTTATTATAATCCAAAACCGTTTCCATATCTTGATTCGTATTAGAAGTATCATTTTCAATTGATTGATAACCAAAAGATTTGATTATTCCTTCATTATTAAAAGCCAACTCATATTTAGGAAGTTCCTTAGCTTTGTCATCAGTAGCAATATGGAAAACCATATTTGGATCAGCTTCTGTTAAAGTACTGACATTCACCTTTGTAATTCTGTAAGTGGTTTTATTTTCCTTAATATAAGCATCTGTATTTAACATTTCTTTTGCAAAAGAACTATACTTGCCCTTATAACTTTGATTTTTCTCTACAACAAAGTCAACGCGAATAATATTTCTTGGCAGATAATAAAAAACACCGTCTACCTCTGTCTGTTTCACGTTCTTTGCATAATTTGTAATATATTGTGCGTCAAGATTTAATGACATAATTACAAATAAAATAAGGAGTAATTTTTTCATCTCTATTTAATTTATTTTACAATTTGTTTCTTGCTGAATAATAATAAGGCTGTAAATGTTAACAAACCATTGACAATCAATATTTCAAATCCGAATTGATATCCGAAGAACAATTCTTTTGAAAATAGATTTAAGACATAACTAATTATAGGAGAGCTTATTGCAATTATCGGGACTAATTTATCAATCGGTTTTCTGTTTTTAACAAAGAGTCCGAAACTGTAAAGTCCCAATAAAGGTCCGTAAGTGTAGCCTGCTATTTCAAATATTTTGTCTATAAGTGATTCATTATGAAATGGTCTGAACAGAATTATTACAAGCAGATAAAGCAATGCGAATGCAATATGTATCAGTTTTCTATACTTCACTTTATTTTCTTCTGAAATCTTGTCGTTAGTGTCGAAATGCAGAAAGTCGAAGCAAAATGTTGTAGTTAAAGCAGTTAGAGTTCCATCTGCGCTTGAATAACCTGCTGCAATCAGACCAATAATGAAGACAATGCTTGTGAACTTATTTAGAGAAAATGCAATGGAAGGGAAGATTTTATCGTTAACCACTACTCCACTTTCATTCACAGGAAGTTGGAAACCAGTCTCTTGCGCATAATAAATCAATGCTGCACCTAATGACATAAATAAAAGATTGACCAATACGAAGAAGAAACTTGATGTCATAACGTTTTTCTGCGCATCTCTCAAAGTCTTGCAAGTCAAGTTTTTCTGCATCATATCTTGGTCTAATCCTGTCATAGTAATTGTGATAAAAGCACCGCTAAGTATTTGTTTCACAAAGAACTTGCTATGTGACCAATCAGTCTCGAACAATTTTGTAAAGCCACGTTCTGTTGAAACAGACATCAATTCTCCGAATGAGATATTTAATGTTTTCAATATGACAACGACTGTCAGAACTGCCGCCAAGAGCAAGAATGTCGTTTGTAATGTGTCAGTCCAGACAACAGTCTTGATTCCGCCTTTAAAAGTGTAAAATAAAATTAACACTATAAATAGAACAGCTGGAACCCAAAACGGAATACCCCAAGCCTTAAATACAAATTCGTACAAAACGAAGACAACCAAGTACATACGAATTGCAGAACCTATCAAGCGTGAGATTATAAATAATAATGCACCAGTTTTTTCCGATGATTTTCCGAACTTAATTTCTAAATAAGAATAAATAGATGTAAGATTAAGTTTATAATATAAAGGCAAGAGAATCAACGCAATTACTGCATAACCAATGATATATCCTAAGACTATTCCGAAATATGTAAATTGTCCGGAATAAACGCCGCCAGGAACTGACATGAATGTCACGCCCGACAATGAAGCTCCGATCATTCCGTAAGCGACCACAAACCAAGGTGATTTCCTGTTACCTGTAAAAAACGTATTATTACTTGATTTTCTTGATGTTAAATGAGCAACAAGAAATAACAACAATGTATAGGCAATAAAAACTATAAGGATTAGATTCTCCATATTTATAATGTTTTTGCGAAGTCGTATAAGGTTTCAAATCTGTCGTCAGGAGTGATTGTCAATTCGTTATCACCGATGAAAATGGTTTTCATTCCGGCGTTTCTGCCGAATTCAACATCCGAGTTCATATCGCCAATCATAATTGATTTTGACAAGTCGATTTCAGGAAAATCGTTTTGTGCGAAATACGCCATCTTAGGACTCGGTTTTCTGTAATTATCCGGAACTGACTTCAACTGCGGACAGAAATATACTTTGTCGATTTTACCGTCATTATCAGCAACTTCCTGAAGCATAAAACGATGTACTTCTTCAACATCTTCAAATTTCATTATTCCCTTCCCCACTCCTTGCTGATTGGTAACGACAATGATATGTTTAAACTTATCTTTAAAAATCTTTAAGGATTCTATAACATTTGGCAAAAACTCAAACTCCTCAATCTTTGTTACATAACCGTCAATAATACGAACATTTATGACACCATCACGGTCTAAAAACAAAGTCCAATCTTCATTAATAATATTTTTCCAGTCCATGTTTGATTTTTTGCAAAAATAATAAATTTAACTCATAAAAAATACTGATATTTGCACTCGATTTCAAAACTATTAACGTTAATATTTTTTAATATATGAAAGGAATTTATACAATACTTTTGTTAATTATTTCAAACGTCTTCATGACATTTGCTTGGTACGGAAACTTGAAGTTGTCAGAGATGAAAGTCATTACAGACTGGCCACTCATATTAATAATATTGTGCAGCTGGGGACTTGCATTTTTTGAATATACCTTTATGATTCCTGCTAACAGAATCGGTTCTATGATACACGGAGGTCCGTTCTCATTGGTCCAGCTTAAGGTCATTCAAGAAGTTATTTCCTTGACAGTCTTTATGATAATAAGCGTGTCGATTTTCAAGAACGAGACTTTGAGATGGAATCACCTGATTGGTTTTGTTTTCCTCGTATTGGCTGTGTATTTTATTTTCAAAAAATAATTAAAAACACTTCTTTTTTTAAAAAAAAGATATATCTTTGAAAAAAATAAAAAATTAAAGTTATGAAATTCTACGATATTGATTCAGTATTTATTTCAGGCAAATATGCCGGTGAAACCTTAGCCGAGGTTTTTGAAAAAGACCCAAAATACATTAACTATTGTCAAGAAAACGACGATGACTTTTATGTCTCTCCTGAAGTCATGAAAGAATTGAGATCTTTGGCTCGCGACCATAGATTGCTGACACAAGACTTAGATAAAATGACAGACGACGAGTTGGCAGAATTCATGGAAGAAATGAACGATATTGATGTATTCGACGAAAACAACTTCGACGACGACTTCGACTGGGAAAACGAAGACGATATGTTCGCAGAGTTTGAAGACGAATACGACATCGAAGACGAAGATTACAACATCGAAGACTTTGACGATACATTCTGATAACCTATCTCCACGGATTTTGAATATCTCCACGTATCTCAAGTATCTTCGCGGATTTTATTTGATACAAAAAAACTATTTAAGAAATCTTAAATAGTTTTTTTTATTTTTATTCTAATACCAATGATCAACAGTAGAGACGTCACTCCTGTGGCGTCTGAAAAGTCAATGGTCAATGGTCAACAGTAGAGACGTCACCCCTGTGGCGTCTGAAAAACCAATAGACAACAGCCAATGGTTCATTGTCAATTGTTAATTCGTTCCGCGATTCCGTATTGTTTTTTATTTGCTGAGTTGGTCTGAATCAATTCAGCAAGGAAACCTGTAAGGAAGAATTGAGAACCGATTATCATGCATATAAGTGCGAGATAGAACAAAGGTCTGTCGGTCATTCCATAAACAGAGTTGAATAACTTCTGGAATACTAGATATGCTCCCATAATGAAGCCAGCGAGGAACAATATAGTTCCGAGTCCGCCGAACAAGTGCATAGGGCGTTTGCCGAATTTTGATATGAACGAGATTGTGAGCAAGTCGAGGTAACCTCTGACGAATCTGTTCATTCCGAATTTCGTTGTTCCGAATTTTCTCTTTTGGTGTTGAACGACTTTCTCGCCTATGTTGCCGAATCCTGCCGCTTTTGCTATTACAGGGATGTAGCGATGCATTTCGCCATAGACTTCTATATTCTTAACGACGTCGTGGCGATAAGCCTTGAGACCGCAGTTGAAGTCGTTGAGTTTGATTCCTGTCATCAATCTTGTTGTGAAGTTAAAGAACTTTGAAGGAATGTTTTTAGCGAATTTAGAGTCGTAGCGTTTTTTCTTCCAGCCTGACACGAGGTCATATCCTTGGTTTTTAATCATATCAAACAATCCTGGGATTTCGTCTGGCGAATCCTGAAGGTCGGCGTCCATAGTGATGACGACATCGCCTTCAGCGATTTTAAAGCCTTCATTAAGAGCTGGCGATTTGCCATAGTTTCTTCTGAAGCGCAATGCTTTGACGTTAGGATTGTCTTTAGAAAGGTTTTGAATTATATGCCAAGAAGCGTCGGTTGAACCATCGTCGACGAAGATGATTTCGTATGAGAAATTGTTTTCATCCATGACGCGTCTTATCCAAGACTCCAATTCTGGAAGAGATTCTTCTTCGTTTAAAAGAGGTATTACTACAGAAATATCCATTATTCTTTTATTTTTCTCTTTGCAAAGATAGCAATTATCAGTGAGTAAATAAACGACAAAACTATATTAATAAAAAACATCGACAAGGAAACTGCAAGCGGTGACATAAGTTGCTGCAATGTTTCATTGTCGGCGTTTTCAAAAAGGTCTATTCTTGATTCTATTAAGAAGGAATATGCTACAAAAAGGAACACGCTGAATAACAATGCGGATACGAATCCTGTTGCGAAAGACATAAGGAAAGCCGCGCCATAGGAGAAGTCTTTCCACACGAATTTATGTTTGAAGAAAGCCAGCGTTAATGTTGAACCGAGCAAAGGAAGCAAATAAATGATCGAGAATACGAAAGACTGCTGCACATATAAGAACCAGTAGAAAGCGAAATACAATGCTGACGACAATAGGCTCAATATCAAGCCTGAGCATAATATTGTCGTCCAATATTGTTTAGGTGTATATGTTGGTTCTATGAGCATATATGGATATAAAAAAAGGTAAGCTTGATATCGCACCGCTCAACCACATACCCTTGCTACCTTCCGGTCCTGGGGGATTCTGCAGGAGCTGGTCGTATAAGACTTACCCACTGCAAAAATACACTTTTTTTTAATACTGCAAACAAGTTTGGAAAGATTTTTTTATAAAAAACTAAAGTCCTTAAACTAAGGCAGTTGAACCTTTTATGTCAACAGACAACAGACTTTGGGCATACTGGAAAATGTAAAATGGAAAATTTAAAACTGAAAACTGAAAGTTAATTTTCTACTGATTGCTAACTGCTGATAGCTGATAGCCAACTTTCCATTTTCACCTTTCAACTTTCATTTTTTTGGGGCGTTCCGCTTCGCGTCGGGCTTTCCGCTATATCTTTTTCCGCTGCGCTTCAAAAGGATGCCGCTCCAATCCCTAACGCTTTGGGTGTCTCCTGAACTAAGGATGTTGGCTTTTGAACCTTAATTGAGCCCTGAAAGGGCGAGACAAATATAGCATAAGGCAACGCCTTATTAATTAGGATAATAAAAAAATCCCGAAGTTTTTTCGGTTCAAAAAAACTTCGGGATAATTTTCCATTTATGTTATGGTGGGCATTGCCATATTGGACGCTATGAATCACGTCCCTACAATGCTGACCGCTGATAGCTAATCTATCATATCTGCTTCATCAAGTTAACCATTTCGATGGCTGTCGTAACAGCTTCGAAACCTTTGTTGCCTGCTTTTGAACCTGCTCTTTCAACTGCTTGTTCGATATTGTCTGTTGTGAGAACGCCAAAGATGATAGGTACGCCTGTTTGCAAACCTGCTGCTGCTATGCCTTTTGTTGTCTCGTTAGCAACCATGTCGAAGTGAGGTGTTGCACCACGGATGACTGCGCCTAAACAGATGACAGCATCATATTTCTTTGATTCAGCTAATTTCTTAGCTACCAATGGAATTTCAAAAGCACCTGGAACCCAAGCGAGATCGATATCTTTCTCATCGCCGCCATGACGTTTGAATGCGTCGACAGCGCCGCCTAATAACTTATTTGTAATGATTTCGTTGAAACGTCCTGCTACGATAGCAATCTTCTGACCTTCAGCAATTAATTTTCCTTCAAGTATGTTCATATTTGTTATTTTTTTGTCAACGGTCAACAGTCAACGGTCAACAGTCAACGAGTTATTATTAAATTTAATTTTTTAATGTTTTTATTTGCTTTGAGTTATGAGTTATGAGTTATGAGCCTTGAGCAAAATTCATTAATTTGTTAGCATCTTAGCGACTCAGTGTCTCAGCGTCTTGGTGACTCTTTAACATGGAGCATGTGTCCCATTTTCTTGTATTTAGTATAGAGATAGAAAGCATCTTTTTCGTTGCATGTCATCTCTATTGGTTCACGACCTACGATTTCGATTCCGTAAGCATTCAATCCTGTGATTTTCATAGGATTGTTTGTCATGACAGTAATCTTGCTGATTCCTAAGTCTGACAAGATAGAAGCTCCCGTTCCGTAATCTCTCAAGTCGGCAGCGAAACCTAAAGCCAAATTAGCTTCTACTGTATCCATGCCTTCGTCTTGGAGTTTGTAGGCTTTCAATTTGTTAATCAATCCGATGCCTCTGCCTTCTTGACGGAGATAAAGTATCACGCCTCTGCCCTTTTCTTCAATTCTGCGCATTGCTTCTTGAAGTTGCTCGCCACAGTCGCAGCGCAATGAACCGAAAGCGTCGCCAGTGAGACATTCTGAGTGAACACGACATAATACAGGTTCTTCGCCAGAGATATCGCCTTTTACCAATGCAATATGATGGTCGCCAGTGACTTTATCTATATATCCGTGAGCCACGAAGTTACCGTATTTTGTTGGAAGTTCTGCTTCTGTGACTTTCTCGACTAAGGATTCTGTTCTTCTTCTGTATCTGATTAAATCAGCGATAGAAGTAATCTTTAAATTATGAGTTTCAGCGAATTGAAGAAGTTCTGTTGTTCTCATCATAGTTCCGTCTTCGCGCATAATTTCGCAGCAAAGTCCGCATTCTTTAAGACCAGCGACTTTCATGAAATCGACTGTTGCTTCGGTGTGTCCGTTACGTTTGAAGACACCGCCTTCACGAGCTTCGAGTGGGAACATGTGACCTGGACGACGGAAGTCTTCTGCTTTAGCACCGTCTTCAACGAGTTTCATAGCAGTGATTGAACGTTCAACTGCCGAGATACCTGTCGTTGTATCGACGTGGTCAATAGAGACTGTAAATGCTGTGCAATGATTGTCGGTATTTTCTGTAACCATCTGATTGAGTTTCAACTTATGGGTAAGTTCTTTACTCATCGGCATACAAATCAAACCTTTAGCGTATGACGCCATGAAGTTGACGTTTTCTGTCGTAGCGAATTCAGCAGCGCAGATCAAGTCGCCTTCGTTTTCCCTATCTGGGTCATCGACAACGATAATCATCTTACCGTTTCTTAAATCTTCGATAGCTTCTTCAATAGTATTGAATTTGTTTTCCATATTATATTGTATTATTTATTTCTATTAAAATCCGTTTTCTTGTAAAAAGTCGAGGCTTATCTTTGACTCTGACTTTGACACTGACTCTGACTTTGGGGAAAACATTTTTTGGACATATTTTCCGATGACGTCGTTTTCAAGGTTGACTGTATCGCCAATCTTTTTTGATGTCAATGTTGTTTCACCTTGTGTGTGTTCAATTATTGAAACAGAAAAAGATGATGAGTCAACGTCGGTGACTGTCAATGAAATTCCGTCGATTGCGATAGAACCTTTCTTTACGATTAGTTCTAAAATTGAAGGTTCAGCAGAGAACGACATTCTTATTGCTTTGTCGTCATTATATTTCTTGATGATTGTTCCGACTCCGTCTATATGACCGGAAACGATATGACCACCGAGGCGTCCGTTAGCAGCAAGCGCCCGTTCAAGATTTACAGAATCGTTGACTTTCAAGTTCTTGAAGTTGGTCATCATCATTGTCTCAGGCATAACATCGACAGTGAAAGAATTGCTGTCGAATGTAGTGACAGTCAAGCAAATGCCATTAGTAGAGATGCTGTCGCCGATGTGCATATCCGACATAATCTTATTTGCCGACACCGTCAGTTTGATGCTATTGGCGTGTCGCACTATCGACTTTATCTTTCCTATTTCTTCAATTATTCCTGTGAACATATTATAAGTCTATGAGTTTATGAGTCTATGAGACACCGAGTCACCAAGTTCTATTGACCGTTGTCTGTTGACTTTATTTTACCTTTAATTAATATATCGTTATCAAAAGTTTCAATCTTAATATCTTTTAACATAATGGCGTCTTTCATAAGTTCGATGCCTTGACCTCCTACTGGCGACTTGGAGTGTTCGCCGCCTATTATTTTAGGAGCGATGAAAGCGTAAACCTCATCGACGCATCCTGCTTGCAAGAAAGCTGCGTTTAATGTAGCACCACCTTCAAGTAAAAGAGAATCAATGCCTTTTTGTCCTAACTTAATCATCAAATCGTTGATATCAACATGACCGTCTTTCTCTTCGCAATATAAAATTTCAACGTTAAGAGATTTTAATTCATCTATTTTTGACTGATTGCTGACAGCTGATTGCTGACGGCTGACAGCTAGAATCGTTCTGTATTCATTAGCAGTCTTAACGATATTGCTATCCAATGAGATAGAAGCTTTTGTATCAACAATGATTCTTATAGGTTGATGAACTTTCGTGGTCAAAGACTGTTGACTGTTGTCTGTTGACTGTTGTCCTTCAATACGACAATTGAGCATCGGGTCGTCTGCTTTCACAGTTCCGATTCCCGCTACTATTCCCATCATCTCGGAGCGCAGTTTATGAACGAGTTGTCTTGATTTCTCGTTTGTAATCCATTTAGAATCGCCAGTATAAGAAGCGATTTTGCCATCTAATGTCATCGCTGTCTTAAGCAAGACGTAAGGACGTTTTGTCTTAATATATTTTAAGAAAACCTTATTAAGTTCTTTTATCTTATCCACTTCAACGCCAGTAACGACTTCAATTCCTGCGTCTTCAAGGATTTTTATTCCTTTGCCTGCAACGAGAGGATTTGGGTCAAGGAGACCGACCACGACTTTCTTTATACCTTTTTCAATAATGATTTCAGTGCAAGGTGGGGTTTTTCCGTAATGGCAACAAGGTTCAAGTGTGACATAAAGTGTTGCGCCATTACAATCAGAATTACAATTAGTTAAAGCATTACGTTCAGCATGGAATCCGCCATAATATTCATGGTAACCTTCAGTGATGATTTCGTTGTCTTTCACCACGACGCAACCCACCATAGGATTAGGGTTCACGAAGCCTGCGCCCTTCTTAGCGAGAGCGATGGCGCGTTGCATGTATTCTATGTCTTGTTGTCTATATGGCATAAAAAATCCCTAAAATCATTAATACGACTTCAGGGCAAAACATAAACACTTAAAATAAAACATCTTCTACCATCCGGACTATCACCGTCGGTTTCGGAATTTCACCGAATCAGTTCCCTAAGGAAGTCGCGGACTATCACCGCCGGAAAGGAATTTCACCTTGCCCTGAAGACATTTGCAAATATACGTTTTATTTTGAAATAAAAAGTTAAAAATTATTAAAAAAGATTTTTGTCTGAACAAAAGCACACCTTATTTCATTTATATGCAAAACAACAAACTTATGAACACAAAAATCTTTATTCTTATGTTTTTATTCAACATCTTCGCACCGAGCAAAATAGACAACGAACCAGTTGCGATTAATTTAAACAAATACCTTGGCAAATGGTATGAGATAGCACGTTTCGACCATAGCTTCGAACGTGATATGCAAAAAGTCACGGCGGAATACAAACTCCTACCCGACGGTCATATCCAAGTCATCAATGCCGGTTACAAAGACGGTAAGTTCAAAGAAACAATCGGAAAAGCCAAGACGACCGACACTTCTGGTTTGCTACGAGTTTCATTCTTTATGAACTTCTACTCCGACTACAGAGTGCTGATGATTGATAAAGACTACAACTACGTTTTGGTCGGAGGCAACTCGCCAAAATATCTCTGGATATTGTCAAGAACGCCACAATTAGATGAAGCGACATTACAAAAAATTATCGATGTCGCAGAAGAAAAAGGCTACGACACCGATAAACTGATATTTGTGGAACAATAAACTTTGATTTATTATCTAAAAGAAAAGACGCATCAACAATACTTTTTCATTTCCAAGGTATTGTTGACACGTCTCTACAAATTGCTGACCGCTGACTGCTAACTTTCAGTTTTCAGTTTTCAACTTTCAATTATTCTTCTCATTGCCTCTTCTTTACGTTCGGCGCATTCAAACAAACGCCACTGCGCTTTGGTACGGACGAGGTTATGTTCAGGATACTGAATCTTGTAATAAGTGTCACCGTTTATATAATCCGCTAAGAATCTGACGGTTTGCATGTAAGGGAACAACTTTGCTGCATACGGCAGATTCTCCTTTTCTATTGGAAGCAAGAACGATTTAGTTCCTTCGAGATAACCTTTTGTAAAAGCCTCGAAAATCTCCATATTGAAATCAACATTATCGAGGTTTTTATCATCTTCCGCACCAGTGTTGGCTGCCGAGCGTAAAAAATCGCCGAAGTCGGAGAAGATAAAACTTGGCATCACAGTATCTAAGTCGATAACACACAACACATTGCCATCTTTATCGAAAAGCATATTATTCACTTTGGTGTCGCAGTGACAGATACGTTTCGGAAGTTTTCCTTCGCGATAGAGTTGCTCGCCCAAACACATCGCCTCTGCCCTTTTCTCAATCTCATCAATATAATATTGCACTTCTTTTGCGCGTCCAACTGCGTCTTTTTCAACAGCTTCACGAAGTTGATTAAGACGTAATTCTATATTATGGAAACTTGGAATTGTCTCGCCTAACTCTTGGTCAATATCAGAAAGCATCGACTGGAACTCGCCGAAAGCAAGACCTGCTGTATAAGAATATTCTGGAGTGACCGCCTGATAAGTGTAAGAGTCTTCGATGAAACACATCAGACGCCAATATTTCTCTCCATCGAAATAATAGTTTTTGAGGTCTTTAGTCTTAATAAAATTTAACACTTTACGTTCAATGTCGCTTTCATTTTTAGCGACGAGTTTCTTTCGAATGTGAGAAGTCACCTTTTCTATATTATCCTGAAGCAAATCCACATCTTGAAAAATCGCATTATTGATACGTTGAAGAACATATCTTGGATTTGTAACACCTTGAATATAAACCTTGAATGTATCATTGATAAGGCCTTCACCGAGAGGTTTTATTTCAGCGACTTCACCTTCAACATTAAATTTTAATACTATATCTCTTAAGTCTTCCATATCTATTTTTTTGTAAAAATAAAAAATAAAATCATATAACTTGATACGGATAAAATTATTATTTTTACAAGCAAATAAACAGATTTAAAAAGTGATGAAAAAACATTTATTTATTGTTTTAGCTTTAATGCTAAGTATTTTTGTTTCAAGTTGTTCTACAAAATCTGACAAAAACTACGTCATTAAAGACAATATGATTGAATTCGACGAGCCTGAGAGAGTCGAAGGACAGAAGAGCGTTTTGCAACTTGCCGTCGACCCAATTCCTGTCGTAAGAATGGGATTCATCGGTCTCGGCATGCGTGGCGCTGATGCTGTAAATCGTATCTCTCATATTGAAGGCGTTGAGTTCAAGGCTTTGTGCGACTTATTACCAGAGCGCGTTGAGTCTGTGCAGAACTGGGTCATCAAAGGAAAGAACCTTCCAGAATGTGCAGAATACAGCGGTGAAGAAGGCTGGAAACAACTCTGCGAACGCGACGATATAGACCTTGTTTATATATGTACCGACTGGGAGACACATGTTCCGATGGCAGTTTATGCCATGCAACACGGCAAACACGTGGCTATTGAAGTACCTGCTGCTACAACAGTGGAAGAATGCTGGCAACTTGTTGATGTTGCAGAACAGACACAACGTCACTGCATGATGCTTGAAAACTGCTGCTACGACTTCTTCGAATTGACTTGTCTCAATATGGCACAACAAGGTTTATTCGGCGAAGTGATTCACGCACAAGGCGCTTACATACATAACTTAGAACCATTCTGGGCATACTACCAAGGCAACTGGCGTTTGGAATTCAATCAAGACCACGCTGGCGACGTTTACGCAACACACGGTCTCGGACCAGTCTGCCAAGTCCTTGATATTCACCGCGGAGATAAAATGGATTACCTCGTTTCTTTATCAACACCTTCTATCAACGGTCTTAAGATTGCTAAAGAGACAATGGGTTCTGAGACTTTCGCTAACGGCGATATGACTTCAACATTGATTAAGACAAACAAAGGCAAAACCATTTTAATCCAACATAACGTTTACACTCCACGTCCTTACGACAGATTGTATCAACTCACAGGTACAGAAGGTTTCGCTAACAAATATCCTATTGAAGGATTCACTTTAAAAGAAGAAAATATCCCTTCAGATGTGATTCCAGATCACGAAGACTTGAATTCACACGGATTCGTTCCAAATTCTGTAAAAGACTCATTGATGATTGCCTACAAACACCCTATCGCAAAAGAAATTGAGGAAAAGGCGAAGACAATCGGTGGTCACGGCGGCATGGACTTCATTATGGATTATCGTTTGATTTACTGTTTACAAAACGGACTTCCATTAGACCAAGACGTTTACGACGCTGCTGAATGGTCATGCCTCGGCGAGTTGACTGCAGCATCAATAGAAAACAACGGTATGCCAGTCAAATTCCCTGACTTCACAAGAGGCGACTGGAACAAAGTCGATGGGTATAAACACGCTGTTAAATAATATGCTTTGAGCTACGAGCTATGAGCATTGAGCAGAAACAAAAAATGCTCACGACTCACAGCCCGATGCTCACAGCTACAAAAAAATATTAACCATTTAAAAATTAACAATTATGAATAAGAAATTTGCATGTCCTATTTGCGGTTATGTTCACGAAGGTGAAAACGCACCAGAATTATGTCCACAATGTAAACAAAAAGTTCAATGGAATGTCCTTGAAGAAGGCGCAGCTTTGAACTTCGTTACAGAACACGTTGTCGGCATCGCTAAAGGCACTGGCGAAGACATGATCAAAGACTTAAACGCACACTTCATGGGTGAAGCTACAGAAGTCGGTATGTACTTAGCAATGAGCCGTCAAGCTGACCGCGAAGGTTATCCAGAAATCGCTGAAGCTTTCAAACGTTACGCTTGGGAAGAAGCAGAACACTGCGCAAAATTCGCTGAATTGTTAGGCGACGTTGTTTGGGACACAAAGACAAACTTAGAAAAACGTATGCAAGCAGAATGCGGCGCATGTGAAGACAAAATGCGTATCGCTCGCATCGCTAAAGAACGTAACCTTGATGCTATCCACGACACAGTTCACGAAATGGCAAAAGACGAAGCACGTCACGGCAAAGGTTTCGAAGGTTTGTTCAACAGATACTTCAAGAAATAATAGAAAGTCAAAAATTGAAAATCAAAAAGCGACTCGATGAGTCGCTTTTTTTATGAATACTTTTAAATAATCGCTTCTTTGATTCTAACCAACTTCTCTATCAAAGGTTCTACTAAATCGAGGCGCAGCATATTGGCGCCGTCTGATTTCGCCATTGCTGGATTTGGGTGTGTCTCCATAAACAAACCGTCTGCTCCTACTGCAATGGCTGCCTTGGAAATCAACTCAATGAGTTCCGGTTTGCCGCCTGTGACACCTGAAGTCTGATTTGGTTGCTGCAAGGAATGCGTCACATCCATCACGACAGGAACATCGCATTGTTTCATATCGTAGATATTTCTGTAATCAACGACCAAGTCCTGATAACCGAAGAAATTGCCGCGTTCTGTGAGCATTACCGCGTTGTTTCCTGATTGTTGCACTTTTTCAACAGCGAATCTCATCGATGCTCCCGACAAAAACTGTCCTTTCTTGATATTGACGATTTTACCTGTCTTTGCAGCCGCAATCAATAAATCAGTCTGTCTGCATAAAAACGCAGGAATCTGCAAAATGTCGACGTCATAAGCTGCTGCCAACTGTGCTTCTTCAACGGCGTGAATATCGGTGACGACTGGAATGTTGAATTGTTCTCTTATACCTTTAAGAACGTTGAGAGCTCTCTCATCTCCTATTCCCATGAAAGAATCCAATCTAGAACGATTAGCTTTGCGATAAGAACCTTTGAAAACCAAAGGAATATCGTAAGACTTGCAAATCTTAACCAACTGTTCCGCAATCTTATATGGTGATTCTTCATCTTCAATGACGCATGGTCCTGCTAAAAGAAAGAAACGGTTTTCTTTAAGATTTTTAAGGAAAGGAAAATGAGAGAGTTCCATATTATTAACAATTTATTATTTGTTATAATGTTTTAACAATTCAGCGAAAGCAATCTTGAACCAAGGCGTGTAGTCTTGTGGATTTTTTTCTATGTCTAAACGAATGTTTTCCATAGTGTCATATTTCCAAGAAGCCACTTCTTCAGGATTGATTTCAGGAGTGTCGTCTGTTGTTCCTACAAAGACATGGTCGATTTCATGTTCCATAAGTCCTTGTGTAACATCGGCTTTATATGTAAAATGGAAAATCTCTTCAAGTTTACATTGCATTCCCATCTCTTCTTGCAAGCGACGTGATGTTGCTTGTTCGAGTGTTTCTTCATGACGAGGATGAGAACAGCATGTATTAGTCCATAAACCAGGTGTATGGTATTTAGAGAAAGCTCTTTGTTGGAGCATCATCTCCCCTTTTGTGTTGAAAATGAATATCGAAAAAGCGCGATGCAACTCGGCTTTAACATGAGCTTCCATCTTCTCCATCAATCCGATAGGATTATCGTTAGCATCAACAAGTACTACGTATTCTTGCATGTAAAGTTTATAGTTTATAGTTTATAGTTTATAGTTTAAGTAAATTGTTGTACTTAAACATTAAACCTTAAACCAGTTAGATTAAACATTAAATCTGATATTCAAAATGTCACCGTCTTGAACGATGTAGTTTTTGCCTTCTACGCGGAACTTGCCAGCTTCTTTCACTGCTGCTTCTGAACCGTATTTCAAGAAGTCTTCTGTACTCATAACTTCAGCTCTGATGAAACCGCGTTGTAAGTCGGAGTGGATAACGCCAGCTGCTACTGGTGCTGTGTCGCCGATGTGGATTGTCCATGCGCGAGTCTCGTCGGTACCTGTTGTGAAGAATGACTGCAACTTCAAGGTGCTGTAAGCGTAACGAACTAATTTGTTGACGCCTGGTTCTGTAAGACCTGCATCTTCCATAAACATAGCTTTGTCATCGTCGTCGAGTTCAGCTATTTCTGATTCCAACTTACCAGCGATGACGAGCATTTCGTCGCCTTCTTTCAAAGAAGCCTTCACTGCTTCTGTATATTTGTTGCCGGTAAGAGCTGAAGCGTCGTCAACGTTACAGACATACATGATAGGTTTTGCTGTAAGCAATTGAATATCTTGGATATATTTTTTGTCTTCGTCAGCTACTTTTGCATCACGGGCGTTCTGCATATTTTCAAGAGCTTCTTTATAGACAGTCAAAACTTCGTAAGCTTTTTTATTGTCTTTCTCGCCGTTTTTCATAAGTTTTTCAACGCGTTGCAACTTACGAGTCACGAGGTCGAGGTCACGGACTTGAAGTTCGAGGTCGACGAGTTCCATATCGCGTACAGGGTCTACGCTACCTTCGCTGTGAGGGACGTTTTCGTCGTCAAAGCAACGGAGAACGTGAATGAGAGCGTCAACGGTTTGAACTTCAGCGAGTAATTTATTACCGACGCCTTCTCCGCCTTTTGTCAGACCAGGAAGGTCGACGATTTCGACTGTCGCAGGGACGATTCTTTTTGAGTGAGAAATATTGTCAATGAGTTTGAGACGTTCGTCGCGGACTTCACACATACCGATGTTTGTCTTTGTTGCGAAACCGCCTATCTCAGCTTTAGTATTTGAAATACAATTAAATATAGTTGTCTTACCTGTATTGGTCAAACCAATGATACCACAATTCAATGCCATAATAATTTATTTTTTTTATAAACACGCAAAGATAATAAAAAAAAGTCAACGAGAGAGTGAGACTATACTTATCTCATCTAACATAATCCAAGCGTTTTCGCCTGCGTATGGATGCCATTCTGGCAACTTGCCGACATTGCCGACCTTCACCTTAATGTATTTGACGCCTTTGACATCGATTTTCGCTCTTGCGTCATCGCGACGTCTCACTTCCATACTGCTGAAATTGTAAACTGGGAATTCAGCGTCCACGAAGTCGGTGAACTTTTGTCCGTCGGTTGACACTGCAACAGAAACACCTGCTGGAAGCAATACCCAGTCGTTAGGACAGATACCGCAGCCTACATATAAATAATGTATGTCTGTTGCTTGTGACAACTCGATTGTGAATTCAGTGCCTTCTCCGTTGAAACCAAGCCATCCTTCACCCCAGTTGCCTGCGATGCCTTTTCTTCCGTCCATCAAGACTGTCTCCTGATTTCTGCAATAGCTCTTGTCTGGTTCGTTGACGAATTTTGTTCCAGCGATGATGATTCTTTCATAATGTTTCTTTGTTGTGAATGAAGAAACCTTGTTGGCGACGAAAGCTTTTGCCTTGACTGTCGTTGTCTCATTGATGCTGAATGGTTTTGTATATAACTTAGATTTCTGTGTTGGTTCGCTGCCGTCTAATGTGTAATAAATCTTAGCGTTAGCGTCAGCACATGTCAAGGTGACGTTCATTTTCTTGTCGAAACGCTCGAATTCAGATGTTATTTCAGGAGTAGCGACTTGTGTGAATTCGCCGATTACATTTTGTTGATACAATTTGTCTTCTTTCATTTCTCTTGCTGTGAAAGGACGTAATCTTATTGTATATTCGTAATTGTCATTTTTGATGAGATATTTGCGAAGCGCGCCAGGACCGCATGTCGCTGTTCCAAGAGGAGCTTGTTTGTAGTCAACATTAACAGTCCAATAATCAGCTTGTTCCATCTGGTTTATTCTTTCAGCGACAGAAAGGTTGGCGTCAGAATATTGATAGATGCTGAAGTTGAAAGTCTCGTCGCTTGTGAAGAACATACCGTTGCCTTCTTTGTTTGTCACTGCAAACCAACGAGTATCGCTGTGGTTGCCATTATCTTGTGGTTCTTCGTGTAATTCAAACATATCCTTTGCATTTCTTTCATAGAAACCGAACTTGCCTGAAGAATTTCTGTCAGGATAGTTTTCTGTATCCTTGCCGAAATATCTTACCTTATTATATTGTAAAGGCATAAGAAGTTGTGTTCCTATCTTAGGGAATGTCGTAACGACTTGGTTTGGCTGGATGTTATTAGAAATGACGACATCAGCATAGCCATTTATTTCATAAACCTGTTCTGTCGATAAGATTGTCTCGCCTCTGTCATTGTTGAAGTCAAGGAGAACAGTCACAACGACTTTGGTTTTATTGACTTTATTGGTTTTTATTGACTTAGGAACGATTGTCAAAGCATTCAAGTCTGCGTTCAACCATTTTGGAAGTGCGTTATGGTCGACGTCGTCGTTGAGCGTTGGAGCGCGCCAGAAATTAGGTTTTATTTCGCCTGCCAACAATTCTTCTCCTTTGTAAATGAATGAAACAGGAAGTCCTTTTTCTTTGCTGATGACAAAAGTGAAGTCTTTATTTGAAACAGTTACCTTGTCTTTGCTATCATTGAGTTTTACTTCAGGAATGTTTTTCAAAGCGATGCCTTCTGGAGACCTCATGTCTAACTTAAACACTTCGTAAGCAATCTCTGTTCCTGGTTTAAGAAGTGCATGTGAACCTTTCTCTCTGAAAGAGAATTCGATAAAGCATTCTTCCTTAGGACTTAATTTTACTTTTGGAAGGACAACAGGCATTTTAACTGATGATTGAGGAGCTACATTCAAAGTCAGTCTGTTTGTTTGGATAACTTTATTGTTTGTGTAAATAGTATATGTCACATCAAATTCGCTCAATTTTCTGAAGAAGAAATTGTTCTTGAATTCAAAAACGCCTTCGCTCAAGTCAACAGGAACGACGCTGATGTTTTGATAAATCTTCTTGACTTCATCTAAATGACGATGAGGTATTCTGTCGCTTGTGACGAGACCGTTGCAGCAGAAACTGTCATCGTTGCCGATGCCTTCAAGTTCGCCGAGGTCGCCGCCTGCAGCATACCATTTCACGCCTTTTTCCTTGTCTGTCATAACGATAGATTGGTCGCACCAGTCCCAGATGCAACCGCCTTGCAATTGGTCATATTTGTTTATGACATCCCAATAATCCTGCATGCCGCCGCAGCTGTTGCCCATAGCGTGAAGATATTCAACCATGATGAATGGACGATTGAGAGAGTCTATCTTATTTTCCGCAAAGTTCTCGATATAACTTTGGCTTGAATACATGATGCCGATGATGTCGTTGTTATGGTCATACAAAGAACGTTCGTTGATGACAGGACGAGTGTTGTCGAGAGACTTCACCATATCGTAAGCCTCATACATACAAACGCCGTTGCCGCATTCGTTACCGAGCGACCAGATTATGATTGAAGGATGATTCTTGTCTCTTCCGACCATATTGTTGCATCTGTATTTGAACGCACCAATCCAGCGTTCGTCTTTTGCGAGACTTTCCTTCTCATAACCTTGTGCATGTGATTCATTATTAGCCTCGTCGATGACATACAAACCATATTTGTCGCACAACTCATACCAATAGATATCAACAGGATAATGTGAAGTACGAACTGTGTTGATGTTGTTTTGAAGCATCATAAGGACGTCTTTTTCCATCAACTCACGAGTTACAGTCTGACCTGTGAATCCGTCGTGTTCATGGCGGTTGACGCCTTTTACCAATACAGGTTTTCCGTTAATTCTAAATTGTCCGCCTTTCACTTCAGCATTTCTGAAACCAATCTTAGCACCGACGACTTCAATGACATTTCCTTTCTTGTCTTTCAAACGGATTGTCATGTCGTAAAGATTTGGCTTTTCTGCCGACCAAGCGTCAATATTTTCAATTGTTTCTTTGAAAGATACTGTTGACAAACCTTCTTGTTTTTGGTTTCTAAGAATATCTTTCTTCTTTAATGTCTTGGTATACAATTTATTGATTTTATGCTTTGCGCCTTCTTGACTGTTGAGTTCAATTTCTATATTCAATTTTGAAGGAACTTTAACATAATTGATGTCGATGCTTATGTCGAAAATACCTTTTGTGTATGTCTGATCAAGACCGGCTTTTACGAAGAAGTCGTATACGTTGGTTTTAGGTTTTGAATAGATGAACACGTCGCGAGTGATGCCGCTCATTCTCCAATAGTCTTGACATTCAAGGTATGAACCGTCTGAGAAACGGTAAGCTTCCACTGCCAATCTGTTTTCGCCATCTTTGATATAAGGAGTGATGTCGAATTCGGCAGGTGTCTTTGAGTCTTCTGAATAACCGACGAATTTGCCGTTGATCCAGAGATACATAGCAGATTTCACAGCGCCGAAGTTGATGTAAACGTTTCTTCCGCTCCACTCTGCTGGGACATTGAAGTCGTGGACGTAGCATCCGACAGGATTATATTCTGTTGGAGCGTAAGGCTGATTTGAAGGGAATTCGTTTGTTTGGTTGACGTAAACTGGAACTCCGTAGCCGTTCATTTCCCAGTTGCCTGGAACAGGAATGCTGCCCCAAGAAGCGACGTCGTAACCTTCAGCGTAGAAGCCTTGAGGTTTGTCGGCAGGTCTCTCAACCCAGTTGAATTTCCATGTGCCATTGATACATTGATAGTATGGCGATTGTCTGTATTCAAGATTGTTGATTCCGTTTTCATCTTGATAAGGGATGACATTGGTACGAGGCTGCACTTTATTGACAGCGAAAACCGATACGTCATTCCACCAGTCTGAGATTTCCTGAGCGTTAACATTCATTGCTAACGTCATGATAATAAATAAAATAATTGTTCTAGTCTTCATGAAGTATTACTTTTTTAATTATATTTTTCCCAATTTATGAAATGTAAAAAAAACATTGCGAAGATAAGATTTTTTGCTGAATTTTTTAAATTAATTATTGATATAATTTACAGTTCAACAACTGCATTTTTAAACCTGTTTTTTGGAATAAAATTATTATCTTTGCGCTTTAAGTCATTTAATCATGAAAAGAATTTTCAAACTATTTTTAATACTAATTGTTTCGTTTTTAACATTCACATCTTGCGAAAAAGGATGTATCTGCAGAAACATTGACACTGGAGCTTCAGAAGAACTTTATGGAATATATTCCCAAAAAGAATGTGAATCCTATACCGAATACTACAAAATTGTTTATAAAATGGACAATGTTGATTGTTCTTTTGAAATAAGAAAATAATATGAATAAGGAAGAAGCAAAAGTCAGAATCGAGGAGTTATGTAAGATTATTGAAAATCATAACTATAACTATTATATATTAGCTCAGCCAACAATAAGCGACTATGATTTTGACATGCTTCTGAACGAGCTTATTAGTCTTGAGAAACAATATCCTGAATTCATCACTGCCGACTCTCCTACCCAACGTGTCGGTGGCGACATCACCAAGGAGTTTCAGACCGTAAAGCATCGTTATCCAATGCTTTCATTATCTAATTCTTACAATATCGAAGAAGTCAAAGAATTCATCACTCGCATAAAGAAAACCATTGAAGAAGACGTGGAATTCGTGTGCGAGTTGAAGTTCGACGGCATCTCCATCAGTCTCACCTACGAAAACGGCATCTTCGTCAAGGCTGTCACCCGCGGCGACGGAACACAAGGCGACGACGTCACGACTAATGTCAAGACGATACGTACTATCCCATTGAAACTCAAAGGCAATTACCCTGATTTCTTTGAGATGCGCGGCGAGATAATAATGCCTCACAGCAGTTTCAACGCCATCAATGCCGAACGTGAAGAATTAGGACAGCAGACTTTCGCCAACCCAAGAAATGCCGCAGCAGGAACGATAAAACTGCAAGATTCAAAGGAAGTCGCAAAACGAAAGCTCGACCAATATTGCTATTTCATGATGATGGACGACGACAAGATGATTTTCAACAATCATTACGAAAGTCTTATGGCGGCGCGACAATGGGGATTCAACGTTTCCGACTATATGTCCTTATGCAAAAACGTCGGCGACATTGAAGACTTTATCAACTATTGGGACGAGAAAAGAAAAGAACTCCCTTTCGACATCGACGGCATCGTGATAAAAGTCAACGACTTCAAGCAAAGAGAGATTTTAGGTTTTACAGCTAAATCACCACGTTGGGCGATAGCATATAAATTCAAGGCTGAAGAAGCGCACACACAGCTTTTGAGCGTTGATTTTCAAGTGGGACGCCACGGAACAATCACGCCTGTCGCGAACCTTGATCCTGTTCAACTTGCAGGTACTATCGTAAAAAGAGCGACGCTTCATAACGCAGATTTCATTGACCAGCTTGACCTTCATTACGACGACATCGTCAGCGTGGAGAAAGGCGGCGAAATAATTCCAAAGATAACTTCTGTAGATTTAAACAAGAGAAAAGAAGAAAGCCGTAAAGTTACATTCATCACCCATTGTCCAGAATGCGGAACGGAACTCGTTAACATTGAAGGAGAAACGGCATGGTATTGTCCGAACACTTTGGGATGTCCGCCTCAGATTAAAGGACGCATTGAGCATTTCATCAGCAGAAAAGCCATGAACATAGAAAGTTTGGGCGAAGGCAAAGTGGAAGTTCTTTTCGACAATAACTTAATCAAGGACTATTCTGATTTATATAAACTTACATACGACGACCTCTTCGGTCTGGAGAAAGTTATTGTCGTTGACGACGGAAAAGAAAACACGGTTCGCAAGGTCAGTTTCAAGGAAAAGACAGCGAACAACATCATCGACGCGATAGAAAAGTCGAAGTCAGTTCCATTTGCGAGAGTTCTTTTCGCTTTGGGAATCAAGTATGTTGGCGAGACGACAGCGAAGCTTATCGCCAAGACGATGGGAAATATCGACAACATCATCAACGCTTCTGTTGAAGAACTCACCGAGATTGAGGAAGTCGGCGAAAAGATAGCTGTTTCCATCAAAGACTTCTTTGCCGACGAGCGTAATGTCAATATTATAAATAAGTTAAGAGAATCCGGACTTCAGTTTGAGCAGGAAAAGAAAGTTGCAAAAGACGAAGAATCTACTGGAGTATTATCAGGAATGAGCATTGTGGTGAGCGGAGTCTTCTCAACTATGAGCCGCGATGAGATCAAGCAGCTCATCGAAGACCTTGGCGGAAAGAACGTATCGTCCATATCGTCAAAGACGAGTTTTATTGTTGCTGGCGACAAAATGGGACCAGAGAAAAGAAAGAAAGCCGAGACTTTAGGAATTGAAATCAAGAGCGAAGCTGAATTTCTTGAGATGATAAATGGTCAACAGACCTCGTCCACCGTCTCGCACCCATCCACCATAACCCCGACACCAGAATCCACCGCTGGAGTTCAAGGCGTTTTGGAATTTGAATTTTAAAAGTGGTTTTTCAGTCAACGGACAACAGACTTTGGGTATGCATTTTTCTCTCGCAAAGACGCAAAGGAACGCAAAGACATTTTAATTGAAAGTTGAAAACTGAAAATGGAAAGTTAATTTTCAGTTTTCCGTTTTCCGTTTTCAACTCCCAATTCTTGAGACGCAACAATTACATATTGTTTATTTTTATGGTGTAATTTATACGTCTCTACATTGTCGTTATAACAAACGATTATTATTTTTTGTTAAGAATAACAGCACCATCTCTAAGGACCATCAATGAATATACTATCTTGCTTTTTTCTGTTGCCCAATCTTCTAATTTGTCAACCATAATTGTAATATCTTCGCTTTCAACGGTTTTTTGAGATACGATATTAGGCACCTCGCATTTGATTTCCATATCGTATTTAAGTTTTATCTTATAAATGCCATTATCGTTGAAATAATTTCTGTTGCTTTGATATGCTTTTGGTTTGTATTTAACACCAAATGTTATGATACACGGCAGCCTTTTGTTGTAATAATTTTTGTTAATGACATTGTTTTGGATGTTAAACTCCTTGAATGTGTCTCCTACAGTGTAGAAATTAATGTCAGTGTCAAAAACATCAAGCATTGAGTCGCTGAATTTAATGTCAAATGACAAGTTCGCGCTATGTCCTACAAAAGGAGATGTTTTTTCAATTTCTTTATTTTCTTTTATTTTTCTCCTAAGCATATAAATGCAAAAGACTAAAAAAATCAATAATATTGCTATCATAATTTATGGTTTATTGAATTCTTAAATCTTGTAAAATAGCATATTCGCACTCTCCTATTCCAGTGACGACGATTTTAACTGCCTTGACTGCTTGTTCTGGATGGATTTCTGCTTTGTAACCGTCGAAGTAATCATAAACGAAGTCCTCGCCTTTGATGAAGTTTTCGCCATCGTAAGAATATTCGATTCTAGCGTTTGGAAGTCCGACGATTGCTAATCCGTAATGTCCGGTTCCGACTAAAATCTTTTCGCATTCGACAGGATTTTCAAATGTGTATAAGAAATAATCGCCGGCTTCAACAGGACGCGCTGTGTTACAATATGTATTCAAATTATAATCAACCAAGACGTTGATGTCTTGTTCCATTGGTACGTTCGATGTGATTGTGGTCACTGGTTTTTGATAATGATATAAGTCAATATTTTGTGCGCCTCTTGCGATGCTTGTACGTTCTTTGTAGAATGTAGCGAAGCGGTAGTTTTCAGGTTTATCTGTAGTTATTGCTTCTGTATATTCCGCTGATTCTAATATAGGTGTCGATTTGTCGTCAGTGTAGCGAATGACTAAAAAGTCGTAGTCTTTTTCAGCGACAAGTTTGCCGTCTTCGTATTTCACTGTTGGTGGTGCTACTCTGAACTCGAAGTTCATATTATACAATCTTTCCAAATGACTGTCGTACAATCTCTTCTTGAAATAGTCGAGGTTTCTGTCTTCGTAAGCTGACCAACCTATTTCTGAGAGAACCAATACTTTAGGGAAAAGCTGGTAATGAGCATAACCTGGAACCTGACCGCATTCTGTCCAGAGACCGCCTTGTGGACCGAGGACGAGTTTTTCCTCTTCTTCTGTCAACTCAAAATTGCCTATTGGGTCGAAAGAATAAACGGTGTCTAATGGAATTATAGCTGCCCATTTGAGACCGCGTTCATCTGGAGATTGTTTCATGTCAAAGTACATGTATTGAGACACTTGCATAACTGTAGGCTGACCTGCTTTTACTGATTTGATGCCTCTTTCTGAGTTTTGCCAGACATAAGGAATTGTTGTCTCAAGGAGATTTCCGCCATCGAGGATTTCGTCCCAACCTGCCATTGTCTTGCCATATTTTGCTAATATCTTTTCTATTCTTCTTACGAAATAGTTTTGTAATTCAACGAGTTCTGTCATTTCTTTTTCTTTCATAAGATTCTGACAGACTTCGCAGTCGCGCCATGAGTTCATATTGACTTCATCGGCGCCGATATGATAAATCTTGCTTGGGAAAAGCTCTACCAATTCAGCGAAAATGTTTTCCAGCATCTCGTAATTTTCTTCACGACCGACGCACCAAACGTTGTTTGACTCACCTTGTACGCTAAGATGTTTAGAATCAATGTCACAAACGATTTCTGGATATGTCACAGCGACAGCCTTGCTATGTCCAGGCAAGTCTATTTCAGGAATGATGTTGATGTTTCTGTCGGCAGCGTATTTCACGATATCTTTGATTTCTTCTTGTGTGTAGAAACCGCCGTTGCGTTCGTTGCCAGAACCGTAAGCTGGCATGAGAAGTTCGTCAGCTCCGCGCCAAGCTCCTAATTCTGTAAGTTTTGGATATTGCTTTATCTCGATTCTCCATCCTTGGTCATCAGCGAGATGCCAGTGGAAATTGTTGATTTTATAATGTGCCAATCCGTTCAAGAGGTGTTTGATATATTCCACGTCGAAGAAAGTGCGTGAGCAGTCTAACATCAATCCTCTATATTGAAAACGTGGATTGTCAAAGATATTTAATGAAGGAAACATCACGCCTGCAACCTTGACTGCATCTTCTGAATAGATGTCGTTTGGCATCATTTGAATCAAAGTCTGGATTCCGTAGAAGATACCAGCAGCGTCGATGGCATAAATATCTATTTTATCGAGACTTACGCTTAAGAGATAAGCTTCTTTGTCGTTTGCCAAACCTAAGTTTTCACATTCACTTGGATTTACGATATTGAGGCTAATGCTATTGTTAGACGCCACAGGAGTGACGTCTCTACAAATCTTAAGATTTGATTTGAAGATGTTTTTAAGATAAGATTGCAAGAACTCGGCATTGAATTTATTTGCTTCGTTTTCATAGACAATGACGGTTTCTTTGTTGAGTTGGAAACCATTGTCGTTCAAGGCAACCACCACTTCTTGTGGCACAGGAACGATGTTAAGATTTGCATCCACGACCTTCGCATTCTCTTCAACACATGAAGAAAGCAATGCGATAATTGCTGTTAATAAGAATAGTTTTTTCATGTTTTTTACTTTTTGGTCAACAGACAACGGACAACAGACAACAGTCAGTGTCGATGTCAACTGTCTGTGTCATTTTATTATTTTACTTCCATTTTTCTTCAACTTTATTTCCTTAACGGAACCATCTGGCATTAATATATAATAGGTGCCGCCTATTTTAGATTTTATCTTGATTTCTTTAACGATTCCGTTTTCCCAGTAGCAATCGACGACGGCGCCATTTTCTGCGCAGAGTCCTTTGAAGTGACCAGTCTTCCATGCTGATGGCAACGCAGGCAACACTTCAATGAATCCGTCATGTGACTGAAGCAACATCTCTGCTATGCCGGCAGTTCCTCCGAAGTTGCCATCGATTTGGAATGGCGGATGAGCGCAGAAGAGATTTGGATATGTGCCTGCTCCTACTCTGTCGCCGATCATCGCTGGTTGCAGCAGATTCTTAAGGAGTCTGTACGCACGCTCGCCATCATGGAGTCGCGCCCAAAAGTTAATCTTCCAGGCTCGCGACCAGCCTGTGCCTTCGTCGCCACGGCGTTCCAACGATATCTTACATGCTTCGTAAAACTCAGGTGTCTTGGTCTTTGTTATCAGACGTCCCGGATGCAAGCCGAAGAGATGTGATACATGACGATGGTGAATCTCAGGTTCTTCGTAATCTACGAGCCATTCTTGGAGATAGCCTTCTTCACTAATCTGCATTGGCGGAAATTTCGTCAAGGCGTTTTTCAATGTGTCGCAGAATTCTTTATCGATGTTCAAAAGTTCTGCTGAACTAATTACGTTTTGATATAACTCAGTGATAATCTGTATATCCATCGTCGGTCCCATGCAGACGCTGGCTGTTTTTCCGTCAGGGAGATAGAACGAGTTTTCTGGTGATGATGTAGGTGCTGTCACGAGCCATGAGTGTTCGTTTTCTTCAATCATGACGGAGTTGAAGAACTGTGCAGCGCCTTTCATCACTGGATATATTTCTTTCAGATAATCAATGTCTTTTGTAAAAAGATAATGTTGGTAGAGATGTTGGCATAGCCACGCGCCTCCTGTGTTTGTCGCGCCCCATGAAGGGTGTTCTCCTGGTGCGGTGAAGCCCCATAAGTTACAGATTGAGTGTGCGGTCCAGCCGTCAGCACCGTAGAATCCTTGTGCCGTCTCTTCTCCTGATTCGACTATTCCCTTGGTGAATTCGATGAGCGGTTTGTGTAATTCTGAGAGGTTGCAGACTTCTGCGAGCCAATGGTTCATCTGCACATTAATATTAAGGTGATAGTCGCCGTTCCATGGTGTTTGTATGGAGTTCGCCCAGAGACCTTGTAAGTTAGGTGGCAACAAGTCTTCACGACATGATAAAATCAGAAGATAACGTCCGTATTGGAAATATAATTCTGCCAGTTGTGGGTCGTCTTCTTCTTGAAAATCAAAGAGTCTGTCAGTGATAGGATGGTTGTCGGTGATGCCTTCGCCAAAGTCGACTTCCACTCTGTTGAACAATTCCTGATATGTCTTGATATGTTTTTTTCTTAATGGAACGTAATTGCGTGATTTTGCTTCATTCATCAAATCATCGACTAAAGCTGCATAATTTTCGTTTTTGTAATTTGTCGCTGACGAGAAGATGAGTGTGAGTCTGTCGGCGTTTCTTACAATGATTTTATTGTCTTTGTATTCGACATCTCCACCGATGTTATTCACTGTAAGTTTTGAAAGATACTTCATTCCTTCGTCGCCATTGCTTCCGTCATTAAGCTGACCGAACATCACTATGGCATCATCTTCTGTAAGATATTCGACGCATTCTTGTCTGTTTAAATTGATGTCGACGGAAATCATCTTTGACTTATCAGCATCGAGACGAATCACTGCGACATCAGCTTCTCGTGATACGAAATATTCGCGACGGAATTTGGCATTGTCGGTTTCGAATTCTGTTGTCGCGATGGCGTTTGTCAAATCGAGTTTTCTGGTATAACTTCTGTCTTTTACTTTTGTGTTTTCATCGTAAAGATAGTCTATTTCAATATTTCCTAAAGTCTGGAAGCAACCGAAATTGGCGTTTGCGCCGTTGCCCCAGTTGGATCCGTTATTGGAACAAGTGAAGGTTTTATATGTCAGTTCTTGAGCTTCGTAATTCTTTCCTTCGAGCAGAAGACGTTGTATTTCAGGAAGGCTTTCTTTTGCCTTAGGGTTGGAATAATCTGCCACTTTTCCAGACCAAAGAGTTATGTCGTTGAGTACGATATTTTCCTTCTCGATTCCACCGTCAGGCATGATTCCGAGTCGTCCGTTGCCTAATGGCAGCGTCTCTTCCCAACAGTTAGCAGGTTCTTCAAAGAAGAAAGACAGTTCATCTTGATTTGAGTCAAAAAGGTCTAAAGCAGTGATACACAATCCAAGAGTCATTGCCTTGAAGATGTAATGCAACTTCTTCCATTTATAAATAAGGACAAGAATTATTACGATTAAAAATACTTTCATAAACCCATATTTTTCTTCAAAAATATAACAATTTTCCTTACCTTTGTAAAATAATTTTTGATTTTAATCTACATAGATATGAACAATATTTTTTCAAAAGTAGAGCAAAGTTTTTTGATGGAATCAGACATTGCTGAAATGACCACATTGGTTCCATACATCATCACTGACAGCGTACCTAAGTTGGGCGTTATGACAGCCTTACGTTTCCTTGAATGGGTTTCCGAAAATCCAGAAGGCGTCATCAGTCTGTCGTCAGATAAGTCTTTAAAGAATTTTATACATTATACTCATCACTTCTTAGACACTTGGAACGAAGCCGAGACTCAGAAAGTCCTTGAAAGATACGGATTAGGCGGCGTCAAGAAACCCGACCTTTCTAAGCTGCACTTCGTTCAGATGGACGAGTTCTATCCAATCTCGCCCAAACAGCATAACTCATTTTATCATTATGTGAATGAGAATTTCATCAAAGGTTTTGGTTTGGATCCTAAACGCGCCTTGTTCATAAACTGCGATGATATCAAATTATATGACAACAAGTCTTTCAACGAGATTTTCCCTGATTTCAAAATAGATTTGAGTCTTCGTTACAGACAGGCTGAAAACGAACGAGAAAGAGCTCAGCAGCAGTCACTTTTCATGATTGACGACTGGTGTTCAAGATATGAAGATAAAATAAAAGCCAAAGGCGACATCGGTTTCTTGGTAAGCACATTGGGTTCTGACGGTCGTATCGCTTTCAATATCAGCGGAACAAGCCATCACTCCAATACAGAATTGCGTCAGACGAATTTCGCAACACAGGCCGACGCTGCTTCATCATTGGGCGGCATCGAAGTGGCAAAGAATCGCCTCGTCATAACAATAGGTCTTGAAACTATCACAAGAAATCCTAAGACGGTCGCTATCGTTTGTGCTGCCGGCGAATCTAACGCAATAACAATCAAGAATGCTCTTGAGTCTGAAATGACAACACAATATCCTGCAACGGTATTGCAACGTCTTGAAAACTCTCGCTTTTATCTTACAAAAGGCGCAGCATCTCTCCTCACCGACTCCATAAATCATTATTATTTCAAAGAAGAATGGAACTTCCAAAAGACTGAAAGAGCAATTTTGGAATTATGCAAGAAACTGAATCGTTATGCTCCAAAACTTACTTTGGAAGATTTACAAAATGATGAGGTGTGCCGTATGATTCCTAACCTCAGCCTTGACACTGTAAATGAGGTGATTAAGTCGGTCGAAGATAAACTTAAGAGAGGTTCTGTTACACAGACTAATAAGGTCATCTATAACTCAGGTCCTCATCATGATGACATTATGCTTGGCATCATGCCATTGACCAACAGACAGTTGCGTCCTGCAAGCAATAAGGTTCACTTCGCCGTCATGACATCTGGATATAATTCAGTCACAAACGGATTCCTCCGCGATTCCTTGAAAATGACTCTCGATTTCCTTGAAGAGGATAAGATTCAGATGGTCCACTATCCTGATTTCTTCGAAGAAGGTTACAAACATAAATACGACAAAGACATCTATCATTACTTAGACAGCGTAGCAAGTGACAACCAATATCAGATGAACAGAGGATTCTGCCACAGACTGTTGCGTTGTTCAGTTACAATATGGCAGTTCAAAAACCTCGAAGAATTGAAAGCCAAATATAACGAAGTGATTGGTGTCTTGGAAAGAAGTTACGACGGTGAAAAGAACACTCCTGACTTACAACGTCTAAAGGGTATGATTCGTGAGTTTGAAGAAGAATTGGTTTGGGCTTATAATGGCGTTCAAGTCAAGAACGTACATCACTTGCACCTTGGATTCTATCAAGACAGCGGCGTCACAAAAGGTCCTAACATGGAACGCGACGTTATGCCTATCTTAAACCAATTCAGAGAGATACAACCTAATATCATCAGCGTAACATTAGACCCAGAAGGCAGCGGTCCTGACACACACTACAAAGTGTTGCAAGCCACTGCAGCTGCTGTCGCAGAATGGAGCAAGGAAAAAGACTTGTCAGATTTGAGAATATATGGTTATCGTAACGTCTGGTTCAAGTTCAATCCTGCTGATGCAAATATGTATGTCCCTGTATCATTGAACGCACTCGCTGTTTTGGATAAGTCATTCACTGCAAGTTATTTGAGTCAAGTCAAAGCTGAATTCCCAAGTCCTTTCTACAACGGACCTTTCAGCGACATTTCAAAGCAGACATGGATTAAGCAATTACAAGATATTCAATTAATTTTAGGCAAGGATTATTTCTACGAAAACCCAAGTCCGTTGATCAGATCAACACACGGTTTGATTTTCATCAAGGATATGAATGTAGAAGAATTCATCGCCATCTCCGAAGAAATGAGAAAACGCTCTGAAGAAGCGATATAACGAATTGAAAATTGAAAGTTGAAAACTGAAAATTAAGGCGTTGCTATTATAGTGACGCCTTTTTACTTACAAGACACTATCCCCTAACTCTATAAACTATAAACCCTCAACTGTAAACCATAAACTTTACACTCTCAACTCTACACTTTACTTGGGCGTTCCGGCAAAGCCGTCGGGCCTTCCGCTATATCTTTTTCCGCTGCGCTCCAAAAGGATGCCGCTCCAATCCCTAACGCGACGTGTAAAAAAAGGAAGCGTTCCTGTAAATACGGGTCAATGCGACATGCTATAAAATGCAT
>JAZOSA010000012.1:0-7969 GCA_045656905.1 Bacteroidales bacterium | reverse complement strand
AGAATGGTTGGAGTAGATCTATATTGGAACATAATATTGATTCGGAACTGTACAAGAGAAAAAACAATGCTATTAGTAATTTTTCAAAATCGTTACCTGATGTTCAAAGTGATTTGGCTAATCAGATATTGAAAGATCCTTATAACTTTGATTTTTTAACAATGACTAAAGATTATTGTGAAAAAGAACTAGAAGATGCGTTAATACATAATATTACAAATTTTCTTGTAGAATTGGGAAGAGGATTTGCTTATGTTGGTAAACAAGTTCCTTTGGACGTTGGAGGCAAGACTTTTTTTCCTGATTTGTTGTTTTATCATCTTGAACTCCGCTGTTTTGTTGTTGTAGAGTTGAAAACTAAAGATTTTGATCCGTCATTTCTTGGCCAATTGAATTTCTATGTTACTGCGATAAATCATGTGATGAAAAAAGAGTGTGATGCCCCAACAATTGGCTTGTTAATTTGCAAGACGAAGAATAATATTATCGCTCAATATGCGCTTGAATCATCAAATTCTCCGATAGGAATTTCAGAATATGAATTGAGTAAGTTTATTCCTGATAATTTCAAATCTTCATTGCCAACAATTCAGGAAATTGAAGAAAAACTAGCTGAATGATATTCTCCGCAAATCCTCTCCATACATGAAACCTTACTTCTTCCTCGGAACTGCAAACCGTATCTTTCTTTCTAAGTTCTCGACTTCGATATGTTGGCTCTCATAAATCTCACCGTCTATTGAAACGCAGAATCCTTTCGGGCCATCAATGACGACTTTCTTCGCCTGACGGTAAACTACGATATTCTCAAACTTAGCATTGTTGATATGTGTTCCAGCAACGTAATATTTTATCAGTCCGATGAACCTTAATCGTGGAACGGGTTTTACTAAACAAACTTCAAGCAAACCGTCGTCGTTGAGCGAGTTTGGCGCATTGAAGTATGAACCGCCGACGTATTTTCCATTGCTTACCGTACATAATAAAATGTCGCCAGTGTTGAGTCGTTCACCATCGGCATAGACTGTGCATTTAGTGCGCATCCCAAAAAGAAATCCCCAGACGACTGCAAATGGATAGGCTCGCTTCTTGCCGAACAAAACGTTTCTCCTTAACTTGTTCATCGCCTTGGCAACGACGCTGTCTAACCCGAAATGCGTTGAGTTTAAAGCGTATTTGTCGTTGACTTTCATAATGTCGACTTCTTTCTCCTCGCCGTGAATGACGTCGCAAACATTTAAGAAAACGTCAGAACCGAAATATTTTACGTAGTCGTTGCCACTTCCGAAAGGCAGAACTGTCATGCTGGCATTAGGAAATCCTACTATTCCTGAAGCGACTTTATTGACAGTTCCGTCGCCGCCGCAAGCGTAAAATCGTACCTTTTCTTCTGGATGATTTTCTAAATATGTCCTGATGAAATTGATGGAATCGTTAGGGGAGTCTGGAGTGTATATTTCATAATCAATGACTTCTGCACATTGAGCGATGCCTTCTTTAACCATGTCGAGGCATGATTCCTTTCCTGCGGTAGTATTGACAATGAAAATATGTTTCATCAAAAAAATGTTTCCGCAAAAGTAAAAAATAAATTGCTCTTAATTAATAAACAAAGTTGAAATATTATTGCTTTTTATTGAAAGTGTCTTTATATGCTTGTATTATTTCGTAAATTTGTCGCTCAAAACAAGATAGTCAACTGTTGTCTTTAACTCTTCATCATGAAAAAAAACGAACTGATACAAAATTCTAAAGTCCTTTCGGGACAATGCGATACACTGATGCGTTTCAGAACCGAGTCGATGTTTATGTCGTTTCAAGATGTGGCTAGTCTGCACGCTACTTATTTAGGCATCGACGATTATTCTCTTTTAGAAAAAGATAATGCGCTTTGGGTTATCTCAAAAACCAAAATAAAAATTAACAAACTTCCTCTTTGGAATGATGAAATCTCAATCAGAACTTGGCCGATGGGAGCAGAAGGCGTGCGCTGCAACCGCTGCTACCAAATTATGAAAGACGGCGAAGTATATATCAACGGCATCACTGAATGGGTCATCATCGATGCAACTTCTCGTACTTTGAGAAAAGTCGAGTCGACATCATATCCTAACGACATCGACTGGATTCAAGAAAAATCTATCGAAGAAAAATTCAGAAGATTCAAAGACGACTTTACAGAAGAAGATTTCGTTTATAAAAGACTCGTCCGCTCTGGCGACATTGACGTTACGCATCATACAAATAATGTCACTTATATCACAATGCTGCTTGATACTTTCTCGGTAAAAGATTTAGAATCAAAACAATGGGAAGATATCGAGGTGTCTTACCTCAACGAGAGCTTCGAAGGCGAGACCTTGTCAATCTACAGAAAAGAACGCGAAGACGGATATTCATTCTCCATCAGGAAAGAAGATGGCAAAGTAGTGCTGATGGCATTTTTTCAATAGTTAGGAATTAGGAATAAATTAAAGGGACATTGTCCCTTTTTTTATTTCTCGTAAAGACGCAAAGGAACGCAAAGTTCAATGGCCTTAGTTCAAAAGCCAAAAGCTTAACTTCTTCTCTGTCTCACAGCTTCAAACACCACAATCGCGGTTGTGACAGAAACGTTCAAAGAGTCGGCAATGCCGTTCATCGGTATGATGAGGTTTTGGTCAGCCGCATCCACCCAGATGTCGCTGATGCCAGTCGCCTCAGTTCCCATCACGATGGCGGAGCCTTGTCTGAAGTCGGCTTCTAAATAATCGATAGAAGCTTTGAGATATGTGCAGTAAATTTTGATATCGTTGTCTCTCAACCATTTGATGCATTCTTCTGATGAGCATGCGAACAATGGAACATTAAAGATGGTTCCGATACTTGCGCGTATCGCATTAGGGTTGAACAAGTCGGTTCTTGGGTCGGCGATGATGACAGCGTCAACACCTGCAGCGTCTGCCGTACGCATGATGGCTCCTAAGTTGCCAGGTTTCTCGACCGTCTCTAAAACGATAATCAGCGGATTTTTCTTTGGTTTGAACTCTTTTAGGTCGGCGTATTTTGGAATCGCTACTGCTAAAAGTCCGTCGCTGCCTTCACGATAAGCAATCTTTTCAAAGACCTCAAGCGTCACTTCTTCAACATTGTTAGCGGCGATGTTGACAGACTCTCTCAAAATTTCGTTACATATAAATAAGGTGTCGACGATGAAGCCGCAAGCCACGGCGCGTTCTATCTCGCGTCGTCCTTCGATGATGATTCTGTTCTGCTCGCGTCGTTCTGACGATTTCTGTAACTTTACGACATTCTTAATCTTTGGATTAGTTTTGCTTGTTATCATGATTTCTGAATTTTAACTGTGATAAAATAAGTCCGCCAATGACCAATAAAATTCCTAATATCTTTTGAATGTTGAGACTTTCTCTGATGATGATGCAACTGAAAATTGCAGTGAAGACAGGAATCAGGTTGCTGTAGATGTTGGCTTTCGCTGCGCCTAACTTGCTGAATGCGAATGCCCATAAGGTGTATGAAATGGAACTTGCAAAAACGCCTAACGATAATAGCGGAATTATGTAATGACTGACTCCCATTATGTTTGATGGCGTGACTTTTTCCATTATGAAAACCATCGGGATGAAATATATCATACCGATTACGTTTTGCACGAATGTAATTGTCAATGGTTTATATAGTAATGTTAATTTTCTTAAAGAAATGGAGTAAGCTACAGCAACCATCACTGCGCTGAATAAGAAAATGACGCCTTTCGCTGATACCGTCAATTCTAAATTTTTATTAAGAAGCATGAAGATGACGCCGAAGAATGAGATGATGAAACCTGCGATGTTCCAAGGCGTTAGTCTTTCTTTCAGGAAGAAAAATGCGGCGATAGGAGTGAAGAGAGGTATCGTCGCGATGATGGCGGAACTCACAACGGGAGCGGCATTTAATAATCCGTAACTCTCGAAGATGAAATAAAGGAAAGGCTCGAAAAGCGCGGCTAATGCAAATAACTTCAAGTCATTTTTATTTACTTTCTCAAAAAGTCGTAAAATCAATAACAGACTTCCCAAGAAAACACTCGATATGATAAGACGGAAGAAAATAGTGGTCGTGGGATTTAGATATTCGAAGACTTGCGTCGACCAAATAAATGACAATCCCCAGAAAACCATGGCGATGATACCACTGATATGCACTATAAATTTCTTATCTTTCATATTGCAAAAATAAGAAAATTAAGATACTAAGTTGCTAAGTTGCTAAGATACTAAGTCTTTTTTTAAAATTCCATCTTGGCAACTCAGTAACTCAGCATCTCAGCATCTTAATGTGGCATAATATTTGAACAAAAAACATCGTCATTTTTTAAATAATAAATAAAAACATCATACTATGAAAACATTGAAATTTTTTACTTTGCTTTTTGTAATGTCATTATTTGCAATGACTTCATGCGAAGGTCCGCAAGGTGAACCTGGTAAAGACGGAAATGCAAACGTACAGTCAGGAACTGTCGTGGTATCTGCGCAAGACTGGGTTTGGGATGCAAACGCATGTAACTGGTATCTAGATCTTGAGTGGGACGCAATAGATTATGACATGGTCGATTATGGCGCGGTTCTGGTCTATATGGAAAATCCGGGAGAAGATTTTTACGCATGGCATCAACTCCCATTGACACTTTATCCAAGCGACAAGTATTCTGCAACGTTGGAAACAGTTTATTATGACTACGCAGTGACGATTTATTGGACAAACTCAGATCTTCAAAAACACCAGAATCCATGCGACTTCTACAATTCAGACATGGAATTTAAAGTGGTTCTCATCGATGCGGTGCTGTTCTCAAAATATCAAAATGAAGACCTTACGAATTATGAAACCGTTAAACAACTTTTTAACATAACATCGGAAGAAAAAATATTTCAGAATTCATCAGAGGCGTCTAAATAATACGCCTCTTTTTTTTATCTTTGCTAACTGAACTCTAAACTCTGAACTCTGAACTCTGACTCTGAACTCTAAACTCTAAACTCTGACTCTGACTCTGAACTCTGACTCTGAACTCTGAACCCTAAACTCTAAACTCTGAATTCTGAACTATAAATGATAAAAAAGATACTGTTATATATAATCTTGGGATTTGTCGCGATAGTTGTTGCGACAAGTCTTTTTCATCCTTCTTATTCTTTTGATGAACCAAAACCTTTTCAGGGAACGTATCTCCATAATCCTTATGAAAACATGAATCCGGACAATTGGATTCAGTCTAATTTCCATGCTCATACACGTCAGTATGCAGGCGTCACGAATGGTCGCGCAAATACAAATGAAATGATAGACAGTGTCTATTCGTTTCTCGGTTTTGCTCATATTGGTATTTCTGATTATAACAAGATAAATTATTATGATTCTGTAAATCCTAGTTTTATCCCTACCTACGAGCATGGTTACGGAATTTTTAAGATACATCAGCTTTGCATCGGAGCGGAGAAAGTTAGAAGGTTGGATTATTTCGCATTCCAGAATCTGAGCATGAAACAGCATACTTTGAATCGCCTTGCAAAACAGACTCGTCTTGCAATACCGGCTCATCCTTCCTTTGTGAAAAAAGGCTATCTCGTCGAAGATATGAAATATCTCAGCAACTACAAACTGATGGAAGTGCTCAATGGTTTTAGAATTTCCACGGAACACTGGGATGCGGCTCTTTCAAATGGACATCTCGTATATCTTATCGCTAACGATGATTCTCATGATGCTACGGATGTTACAGATGTTGCAGTGCGTTTTACAATGATAAATGCTTCAGAAAATACAGCCGAACATCTGATTCAGGCATTAGAAAATGGTAATGCAATAGGCGTTAGATTTCCAAGAAGACCGGAAGAGTCATTTGAACAAAAGATAAAACGTATGGAAAATGAGATACCATATATGACGGACATTGTTCTTAAAGGCGATACTTTGTTGATATCAGCGTCAAAGCCATTTTTAGAGATAAAGTTTGTCGGACAAAATGGTAAAGAACTCGATGTCCAGCAAAATGGAAAGACAGCTAAATATGTCGTACAGCCAGAAGATAATTATGTGAGAAGCGAAATTATGTTCAAAGGCGGAACGACTTTTTATCTCAATCCGATAACACGTCATGAAAGCGAGGAAATCGTAAAGCAACGCCTCGATAAAATCAATTATCCAAAGACTATAATCCTCTGGACGATTTATGTTTTTGTGATATTGTTTGTCGTTAAAATGATAAGAAAAAAGCTTAAATCAAAATAGGAAAATATTGAAAATTAGTATTTTTTTAAAACTTTGATGAATAAATATTATGGATGCTAGTACTATTACAATGGTTGTTCTTATTATTGTGTATGTAATAATATTGTTGCCAATTGATTTGATATTGAAAAAATCTGGAAAAGATGGTATTGTATCACACGGAAGAGGTGTCGCTTTTTGGGGTAGGAACAAAGAAATGGATCATTTGTTAATTCCAAGATCGGAGCGCAGTGAAGAAGAAAAAAATAAGCTAAAATATAAATCTATACCATTTTTTTGTATTGCATTTGTATTGTTGGTTTTAGCAGTTGTAAATGTCGGATTTTTTCCTTACGACAGAGTCTATTTTGTGTATTATGCAATGCTGATGTTTATAGCTGGTAATTATGTACTGGGATATCGCAGAAGTTATTATAATAGAAAAGGAAAGATTTTGAGAAATATCGTGGATTTGCTGTTTTTCGTGTTTCTTTGCGTTTTTGTACCATTTTATGATTATTTGCAAGAGAAAGAATATGCAACAATGGTAGTATATTTACTATTATATGTTATAAATTTGATATTGCTAGGCAGAATGAAAAAATGTGAAGTTATAAAACCAGAAGATATTGATCACAACTCCTAACTCCTGATTCCTAACTAAAAAAAACTTTTGTCATTCGTCTTTTGTCTTTTGTCTTTTATTATCTTTGTATTCTATACAAAAGTTAAAGTTATGATAAAAGAAAACCTCAATATTGTCAGAGCGACGGTTCCTTCAAACGTCACTCTTATTGCTGTTTCAAAAACAAAGCCGGTTTCCGATTTGCAAGAGGCTTACGATGCCGGACAACGTATCTTCGGTGAAAATAAGGCTCTCGAAATGCGTGATAAACATCAAGTGTTGCCAGATGATATTCAATGGCATTTCATAGGTCATCTTCAGACTAACAAAATAAAATATATCGCTCCTTTCGTGACCTTGATTCATGCAATCGACAGTTTGTCGCTTCTTGAAGCAGTCAATAAAGAGGCAGTTAAAAACGACCGTATCATTGATTGCCTGTTGCAGTTCCATATCGCTCAGGAAGAAACAAAATTCGGTCTTGATATAGAAGAGGCTAAATTATTATTGGAATCTGAAAGTTTTAAAAATTTAAAAAATGTTAACATCTGTGGCGTGATGGGAATGGCGACTTTCACCGACAACGCCGCTCAAGTTAGAGATGAATTCAAGAATCTCAAAAATATTTTTGAAACCTTAAAGGAAAATTACTTCAAGGATAAAACTTCTTTCAAGGAAATTTCAATGGGAATGTCTGACGATTATCCAATTGCTATCGAAGAAGGCGCGACGATGGTAAGAGTCGGAAGCAAGATTTTCGGAGCAAGAAATTATAATATATAATGGCGAAAGTCTAAAGGTTAATGACAAAAGCTCGTTATTTGACCTTTGGACTTTTTCTTTAGTAAATGAAAATATGAAAAAACTTCTCCTTACATTATTTAAAATGTTGGTTCTCTTGTTGCTGCTTTTCGCAGTGATGAGGGGCATTTTTGTGGCAAAATATTGGACGCTTGTTGAGCTGAGCGGAACCTCGTTTGCCGAAATACTGAAAGGATTTTGGGCAGCATTGCCACTCGATATTGCCACGGCGTGTTTCATACTGGCCTTGCCTGTGATTTATATGTTCGTTTCACTCGCCGTTGATAA
>JAZOSA010000011.1:0-51575 GCA_045656905.1 Bacteroidales bacterium | reverse complement strand
CAACAACAAAGATTTTGCAATCTTATACAGAACAAACTCACAGTCACGTTCTTTAGAAGAAGCATTACGCAAGAAAAATATACCTTATAAAATATATGGTGGTCTTTCATTCTACGACAGAAAAGAAGTAAAGGACCTCCTCGCCTACTTCCGCGTCGTTATCAATCCTCATGACGAACAGGCACTTTTGCGTATCATCAATTATCCAGCAAGAGGTATTGGAAAAACAACAATCGAACGTCTTATGGTTGTTGCCGATGAACGTAAAACAGGAATTTGGGATGTCATCGCATCTGAAGAAGAACCAATGCCAAATGATTTCAACAGCGGAACAGTTGGAAAACTACGCAATTTTGCGACAATGATAAAGAGTTTCCAAACTCTTCTTAACAAGCAAAGCGCGATAGAACTTGCAAAACATATTTGCAATACTGTTGGAATTATAAAAGTATTGAAAGAAGACGATACTCCAGAAGGTGTAGCTCGTGTACAAAACATTGAAGAGTTACTTAATGCCATTATGGAATTTTCAGACAAACAAGTCGATGAAGTTACAGGCGAGCAAAACGAAGTTACACTCAACAAATTCATGGAAGACGTAGCACTTCTCACCGATCAGGACAAAAAAGAGGAAGAAGATGCGGATTATGTAACTTTAATGACAATTCACAGTGCTAAAGGATTGGAATTCCCTTACGTTTACATTGTTGGTTTGGAGGAAAATCTTTTCCCTGGAGTTCAGTCGCTAAGCACACGTGAAGATTTGGAAGAAGAAAGACGATTATTCTACGTAGCATTAACCCGTGCTGAAAAGAAATTAGTTTTAAGTTACGCAGAAAGTCGTTATCGTTGGGGCAATCTTACATTAAGCGAACCATCCCGTTTCATAGAAGAGATTGACCAATCTTTGATTGAAAGAACAAGAAAAGCATCATTCAGAGGAACTTCAAGTTTCAACGAAGGCGTCAACTTCAGTAATCCTTTCTCAAAGAGTTTCCAAGAGAAGAAAGAATTCCAAAGAAAAACTGCGCAATCAAGTCCAACTGCCACAAGCAGACCTACAAGCAGTACACCTATTAATATTAATACACAAAAGAATAACGACTCTGATTTTTCTGCAGCATCACCAGATGATATAGAAGAAGGCATGAGAGTTCTGCATCAGAAATTCGGACAAGGAACAGTCGCTAAAGTAGAAGGCATTGGTCCAAACAAAAAAGCCACCGTTATCTTTGACGAATGCGGATCAAAACAATTAATGCTTAAATTTGCAAAACTAAATATTCTGAAATAAAAACATTTAATAAAACTAAATGTTAACTTAAAAACAACATACATCTATGAATAAAGAAGGACTGAAATATAACACAGAAAGAGAACAACTAATAATCTCTGAATACGGACGTAATATTCAGATTATGATAAAACACTTACTTGAAATTGAAGACAGAGAAAAAAGAACAGAAGCCGCGCATTTCATAGTCAGTGTTATGGCACAAATGCATCCTCAAGTAAAAGAATCTAACGATTACATTCATAAATTATGGGATCATTTGTATATCATTTCTGATTATAAACTAGATGTTGACAGTCCTTATGAACCACCACAACAAGGTGTTATCGTCAGCAAACCAGAACATATAGGATATCAAAAGCGCGACATAAAACAAGGACATTACGGAAGTTACATAAAAGAATTCTTGGACCAGATTAAAGAAACAGAAGAAGGTCCAAAAAGAGAAGCACTTTTATTAGCCGTTGCAAACCAAATGAAGAGAGACTATCTAAATTGGAATCGCGAGACCGTAAACGACCAACTCATTTTAGACGACTTGCACAGACTCTCAGGCGGAGTTTTCACATTAGCTGCCGACACAAAACTAACATCCACAAACGAAATATTGGGCAAGGTTCAGCCAATTCAACAGCAACAGCAAGCCAAAAAGAAAAAGACAAACAACAAAAAACAACAGAATAAAAAATCGCCTAATCCAAACAGACCAACTAAGAAATAAAACAATGAAGGGCATCTTTATTTCATTACGAAAAGATGCCCTTTATTTTTAATGTCAACAGACAACGGTCAACGGACAACAGACTTTGGGTATGCATTTTCTCTCGCAGAGACGCAGAGGAACACAAAGAAAATCTCGTTCCCGTCCCCAAATCCCGTTCCCGATTCTTTCTTCATTCTTGAGACGTGTCAATGTGTGTTTATTTTTAAGGTGTAATTGATACGTCTCTACAATCATTCCTAATCAATTACAATCCTTTCAACATAAGAAACCCACACCCCGGCAGAGTCTCTTTTCTTTGTGACAGCATAAAGATTCCCTTTATGAATGATTATCTTTTCTGTCATCCATTGGTTTGCATTTGCCACTGCACTTGTCTTTCCTGTGTTGACATCAATCTCGTTTACAGTAGAGCCGAATATGGTGTAGAATTTTCCCAATGCTTTATCTTTATAAATCTTATGCTGCCAGAAGTCCTCCTTTGTTGGATAGGTAATTTCACATTCGTTGAGAATGTTCATATTTTCGTCGTATGTCAGAATCTTACTATTGAAATGGTCGAAATAATATAAGATATCTTGATATCTATCAAGATGATTGTCTTTTGTATGATACCATGATTTACTTACAAACACTTCCCATTCTTCGGCAGAAGGATATGCAGCGAAAGGCGGAAGATTTTCCTTATGCCACTTTACTTCTTTCTTAATTTCCTTATATGTTTTCATGTCATCGCAAGTCATCAGCATCTCTTTCTGCTTTGTCTCAAATCCTATTCTGAAGAAATTCACCACATAGCCGTCCATCTTACTTTCACGAAAATACATATGTTTTTTAGTCATGAAAATAATGTTGTTCATCACTTTAGCATAACGATTCTTTTCAGTCGGATAGTTAATAATATAATTCTTCTTATAGTCTTCTCTAACAACCTGATAAACTGTATCTCGTCCCAGCATTTGCAGACATTCTAAGCCATCGAGGAATAATCTCTCTGGTTCAATATGTTTTGGAATCGAAATCGTATCAATTGGATCGAGCCATAAATCTTGAACTAAAATCCTGCATTCTTTTATGCTGTTGCCTTTTCTTTGAAGAACGAAAACCTTATCATCGAAAATCTCGAAATCGAACATCACATAATTAGGTTCGCTTTTCATTATAATCTTGTCTGCGCTAACTCCTACAGCATCGAGCATATAATACATTTCTTTCAATTTGAAGTTAAGATTTATCGTATCGCGATTGGGAACCACGCTTACCAAAGTGTCTTCATAACCGATACAGGAAAACAACAGTCCGACTTTGTTTTCCATTTTAGGCAACATCATAATGAAATCGCCATTATCGTCGGAACTCACGCCGAAGCTGGTATTGATAATAGTAATGTTTACATTCTTTTCAGCTACATTACCTTTAATCACAGAATAATCGCTTTGCGCGAAAGATGTCATTCCGCAGAGGATAAGCGTTATTGTGAGTAGTAGTTTTTTCATGTTTTTTTATTAAGTCAACAGACAACTGTCAACGGACAACAGACTTTGGGTATGCTTTTTTGCTGTTAGCTTTTTTCGAATTGCTCAAGGCTCATGGCTCGTAGATCAATGCTTTCATTCAATAGCAACCTCATATAATCTCTTGTTATTGGTATAATCGTTAGCATATAGAAAATAGGCTTTGCCGTTATATATTTTCAGTTTCTCGATGAAAGGAAATCCGCCGAAGACAGCGGAGTTGCTTACAGTTCCATGTGCTACGTCTATCTTCTTCAATGTAGTAACGCCTTGATTCAGGAACACTGCATAGAAGGCAGAATTATGTTCGTCCATCAGCACTTTCTTGTTCCAGCCTTCCACAAGACGCACTTTGTTGTTCCAGCTGTTATGTTTGTGAAATGTAAGCGGAAAAGTGTTAAGTTTTTCTGCTCTGTTGTCGTAATGGTTGATGATATTATCTTCAAAGTTAAAGACGAATATTTCATTATTCATATTAAAAACTGGATCATAAATAGGCTTCTCGAAAAGTGCCTGCGCCTCGCCTCTCCATCCCATCGGACCGAATTTCCTTACGTTCTCCATCAACATGCAGCCCTCTTCCCATCTGATATGTTCAAGGACAGTAGTGTCAATCTTCTTTTCTTCATTTTCTCCGATGTCGAAATAATAAAGCTCCTGACCTCTGTTCGTATATAAATGCGTGATAATGACTTGGTCGGTAGCGGCAGAGACATGAGCGTGGATGTACAAGAACTGTTCTATTCTGATACCCATCGTGAGAACCATGCCAGCATATTCGCCGCCGCATTTCATCGTACCAACCCAGTAAGCAGAATCCTGACTCAAGACATGAATCTGGTCATAGACATCTTTATAAAAATGGTCGAACTTACGAGGAAGCTCTATCTCAGCCAAAGTGTCGAAATCATACGAAAGATGAAGAAGAGAATAATTTCGCATCCTGTGAGCGAGGAGATATATGCCTTGTTCATTCATCTCATAATCGGCGACGCTCACCACCTTATTATCATACGCTACATGCGGAACGTTTTCCACTATCGTCACTTCTGGCAGCTCGTAAAACTTCATGAACATCTTAACTGTAAAGAACTTATTCTTAATATCGTCTTCCGTAATCTTATATTCCATCTCGTGATAAGCCACATGGCTGAAGTCCATCATATCACCGGCTTTCACGGAACGCAGTTTCAGTTCGCCGCGCCAGTCGGAAATGCCGAGAAGATAGCCGTCGTCATTGCGGACACTGACATTCTGCATCGGCTCGCCATTGTCGTTGACGACTTTGACTTCAATATCTACTGTTTTCTGTGCGAAAGACATCATTCCGCAGAGAATAAGCGTGATTGTAAGTAGTAGTTTTTTCATGGTTTTATTTTTTTGCTGTGAGCTATGAGCTGTGAGCAGCGAGCTGATAGCTGATGGCTGATGGCTGATGGCTGACAGCTAATTTTCAATTTTCAATTTTATTTCACCCACTTCCCGCTCTCCAAAATCCCGCTCCCGTTCCCATTTCCCGTTTAATCATTTATACTCATAATGATATGTTCCACTGAAAACGACCTCTACTCCGATAGGAGGATGCACGTCACCTCCGGTAGTTCTCTTTATAGGATAATCGCCCTTATATTCATATTGATGATGGGTTTCACCTGATGACGAATCATTCTCCCGTTTATATGAAGAATATGTCAGGTTATTTTTATTAGAGAATTTTTTATAAATGCTTGCAGACCAACTGTCATATAAATTATAATAAGGATTTATTTTGTCGTCATACTTATATGTCTCAGTATATTCTACAGTCTCGCTGCCTTTTGTATATGATTTCTGCGTCTTGATATTTTCGCCTTCCCATTCAAATTCTAAAACCGTAACCCTGTCTTCTTTGGATGATGAACGTTCGGATGTTTTTTTCATGACAGTCTTTACAGCTTCAAGTGTACGCTCTGGCAAAACGAAACGCAAAGGATTAAAGGAAGCATCAGTTATAATCCCACGATTGTCAAACAAAGAAAATTCAGTAAATTCAACTTTAGAAAGACATTCTCCGTCATAGAAACAGTCAACTCTAAAAGCAAGGATGTTTTTCAATGTATCAACCACATCACCAATCTCATTCTGTATAACAAGATCAGTAAAATATGTCTCAACATAATCAAGTACATCATCTTTATAATGATAATATGCAGTCCAACCATGTTTGTCACCGCTAACCGATTCTATCTGACCGTTGTCATTATAAGAATATGTCTCTGTGTTATAAACTTTTCCGTCAGAGTCGTATTGGTCTATGCTTTTCAGCTGTTTCTTGTCCCAGTTCCAGAGTTCAACTAGATATTTCTCGCCATTGAGGTTTTCTTTGTATATCCTGTCAATCTTTTTCTTAGGATCATAAACACCGTCGACGTCTTCTTTCTTGCATGATGAGAATACAATCATCAAAAGCGAAAGGAATAAAACTACTTTTTTCATATTTTTAAATTTTTAAAGATTAAATTTTCACTCAAAATTATCGAAAAGACCAAAATTAGTCAAGACAAAAAGCTATGCATTTTTATGCATATATGACTTTGCAATTCCACAAAGTATATAACATTGACAAATAGCAATTTATAATTATTTTGGATATAATTTTTCCATATTTTCCCATCAATTTCATTGTCATATTTTCATCTTTCAGATTTCAACAACTATAAACTCTACTCTCTCAACTCTACACTTTTCTTTATATGGGCGTTCCGGCTCCGCCGTCGGGCTTTCCGCTATATCTTTTTCCGCTACGCTCCAAAAGGATGCCGCTTCAATCCCTAACGCATTGGGAGCTACTGACTCCGAGCCCATACTCCTAATTAATAATACATTTCCTTATCCTATATATGTTACGCCCTTTCAGGGCTTTTATTTCTCTCGCAGAGACGCAGAGGAACGCAGAGTTCATTATTCATTCTTGAGACGTGTCAATGCGTGTTCATTTTTATGGTTACATTGACGCGTCTCTACAACATTCCTAATTCTCTCCGCAAAGTTTATAATTTTATTTAAAAAAAGCAAGTGTTTTTGAAAATTTTCGGGGGGGTAAATCATTGATTTTCTATAATTTTACCAGTTGTATAATAAAAGCTATTGTTCTTTTCACAAGCTTGTATCTTCGACAAGCTTAGAAGGACTTTGGATATTTTTTCATCTAATCAAATTCGTACCTCATTCGTACCAACTTCGTATCAGATTCGTATTGAAAATTTCATTATTTTTGCAGTGATTCAGCAGTCAACAGTCAACGGACAACTGTCAACAGACCTAGTCCTATACAAGAGGCACATTGCGCGTCACATGAAAATAAAAAATCTGTTGTCTGTTGACTATTGTCAGTTGTCATAAAACTAAAAGAAATGGGAAAATTCAAAATTGTTGGCGGTAATAAATTGCACGGAAGCATAACACCGCAAGGAGCTAAGAATGAGGCAATGCAAGTTTTATGTGCATGTCTTCTTACTGAAGAAAAAGTTACCATCACCAATTTGCCAGATATTTCTGACATCAACAATCTAATCGACATACTTGGAGATATGGGTGTTTGTGTCAACAGAATATCTTCTGACGTTGTGGAACTTCAAGCCAAAGACATTGATTTCTCATATTTTGAATCAGAAAAGTTTACTGAAAAAGCAACTCGCCTGAGAGGTAGCGTCATGATATTAGGTCCGATGCTCGCCCGTTTCGGCAAAGGCTACTTACCTAAGCCAGGAGGCGACAAGATAGGACGCCGCCGTCTCGACACTCACATCATAGGATTACAGAAATTAGGCGCAACATTCGAAGATGGCAACAAATGCCAAGTCGCTACAGCTCCTTCCGACGGATTAAAAGGAACATATATGCTTCTTAACGAAGCCTCGGTGACAGGAACTGCCAACATCATCATGGCAGCCGTCATGGCACAAGGCGAGACAACAATATTCAACGCAGCCTGCGAGCCATATATCGTCCAGTTGTGCCGTATGCTTGTCTCTATGGGAGCGCAAATCAGCGGCATCGGCTCAAACTTATTAATTATTAAAGGAGTAACGAAATTAGGTGGAACTACACATCGTCTGCTCGCCGACATGATTGAAGTAGGCAGCTTCATCGGAATGGCAGCTATGACAGGTTCCGAACTCACAATAAAAAATGCCGGCATCAAAGACCTCGGCTTGATTCCTGACGTATTCAAGAGTTTAGGCATAAAAATGGAATTCAGAGGCGACGACATTTACATCCCGGCACAAGAGCATTACGAAGTTGAAACATTCATGGACGGAAGCATCCTTACAATAGCCGACGCTCCATGGCCAGGATTCACGCCCGACTTAATCAGTATCATCTTGGTTGTAGCAATACAAGCCAAAGGAACAGTCTTGATACACCAGAAGATGTTCGAAAGCCGTCTTTTCTTTGTTGACAAACTAATTGACATGGGCGCACAAATAATACTTTGCGATCCTCACAGAGCAACAGTCATCGGTCTTGACAGAATGCAACAACTACATGCTGTTCGCATGACTTCTCCAGACATCAGAGCCGGCGTCGCTCTCCTCATCGCAGCATTGTCGGCAAAAGGAACAAGCATTATCGAAAATATAGAACAAATCGACAGAGGCTACCAAAATATAGATGGCAGACTCAGAGAACTCGGAGTTGATATTGAAAGATTATAAGAGTCTATAAGTCAATAAGTCAATAAGCACATAGACTCATAGACTCATAGACTCATGGACTCATAGACTTATTGACTTAACCATCTGACATTTTGTCAAATATTTTTATCCTTAAAAAACGGCAAATTATTTGATTATGCCGGAACGAAATTTTATTAAGTGAATAAATAAAAAATATATATCATGGAAGAAAAAATGGAAGGCAAAGTTAACATCGATGAAAACGAGAATGTTAACAACAATGAAATTCATGAAGAAGAATCAAAAGGCAAAAAATGCAAGAAAAGCAAGAACGATAAGCAATTAGAAGAATTACAAGAGAAATACGACGAATTGAATGACAAATACTTACGTCTTTTCTCAGAATTTGACAATTATCGTAAACGTACTGCCAAAGAAAAAATAGAGTTATCAAAAACAGCTTCAGAAAGCATCATGGTTGACTTACTTCCAATCCTTGATGACTTTGAACGCGCTCTCCAGACAATGGAAAACAAAGAAACTGACGCCAACTACGAAGGCGTTGTTTTGATTTATAATAAATTCAAACGTACTTTAGAGCAAAAAGGTCTTGAAGAAATCAATGCCAAAGACGCTGTTTTCGACACCGACGAACATGAAGCTCTGACAAATGTTCCTGTCACCGACGAAAGTCAAAAAGGCAAAGTATTAGACGTAATTCAAAAAGGTTATAAACTCAACGGCAAAGTGATTCGCTATGCACGCGTAGTTGTTGGTGGTTGATTATAAAATAAAAAAACAATGGAGAAAAGAGATTACTACGAAGTGCTTGAGGTGCCTAAGAACGCCACAGCCGATGAGATAAAGAAAGCCTATCGTAAGATGGCCATAAAATATCACCCTGACAAAAACCCTGACAATAAAGAAGCAGAAGAAAAATTCAAGGAAGCTGCTGAGGCATACGAAGTCTTGAGCAATCCAGAGAAACGTTCACGTTACGACCAATTCGGTCATGCAGGCATGCACGGACAGCAAGGATTCAGCGGCATGGACGACATTTTCAGTCACTTCGGCGACATTTTCAGCGATTTATTCGGAGGCGGAGGTTTCGGTTTCAGCAGCGGTTTTGGCGGCGGAAGACAAGCTCAAAGACATGTCAACAGAGGCAGCAACCTTCGTCTTCGCGTCAAGTTAAATCTCAGCGAGATAAACGAAGGCGTAAAGAAAAAAGTTAAAGTCAACAAATATGTCACTTGTCAGCATTGTGGAGGCAGCGGAGCAAAAGACAACGATTTTGAAACCTGTCCTACTTGTAACGGACGAGGTCAGACTGTAAAAATACAGAACTCAATTTTCGGACAGATGCAGACTGTCACCACATGTCCTAACTGTGGCGGAGAAGGTAAGATAATCAAAAACAAATGTCCTGAATGTCAAGGCAACGGAATTGTAAAGAGTGAAGAAATAATAGAACTCAATATTCCAGCCGGCGTTGCAGAAGGAATGCAACTGTCAGTAAGAGGCCAAGGCAACGCCGGAGCAAGAAACGGCATCGCTGGCGACCTCATCATTTTGATAGAAGAAGAAAAAGACAAAAACTTAGAAAGAGACGGCAACGACCTCATCTACAATCTCTTCATAAGTTTCCCACAAGCAGCATTAGGAACTACAGTAGAAATCCCTATCATTGACGGCACTACAGAAATAAAAGTTCCTGCAGGAACACAAAGCGGCGAAGTCATCAAATTAAGAGGAAAAGGTTTGCCAGAACTCAACAGCTACGGCAGAGGCGACTTGCTGGTAAACGTAAATGTCTGGACACCAAAACATCTCAATAAAGAAGAAGAAAAAATAATGAAGTCATTGTTAGAAAGTGAAAATATGAATCCTGCTTCCGACAATGACAAAAATCCTTTCAAGAAATTCAAGAAATTCTTCAGTTAACAAGCTTTGAGCAACGAGCTATGAGTGGTGAGCAAAAACACTTACTGCCATAGCTCATTGTTTATAACCATATATGAAATATGAAACATTTTATTGAAATAAATAACGTCAGCAAGACGTATGGCAACTACAAAGCTTTGAACAACATCAGCATCAAGGTGCCAAAACAAAGCATTTATGGTTTGCTTGGTCCTAATGGTGCCGGCAAAACCACATTGATAAGAATGCTTAATCAGATAACCGCGCCTGATGAGGGTGAAATAATTTTCAATGGAGAAAAATTAAATCGCAATCATATTTCAGACATTGGTTATCTACCTGAAGAACGCGGTTTGTACAAAGCGATGAAAGTCGGCGAACAAGCAATCTATCTTGCTCAGTTAAAAGGCGTAAGCAAAAAAGATGCTGAAAAAAGACTTAAGCAATGGTTCCATAAATTTGGAATCACCGACTGGTGGAACAAGAAAGTCGAGGAGTTAAGCAAAGGCATGCAGCAAAAGATACAGTTTATCGTAACTGTAATCCACAACCCACAACTGCTTATCTTCGACGAACCATTTTCCGGATTTGACCCAATCAATGTCAATCTTCTTAAAAAAGAAATCCTTGAATTAAGAGACAAAGGTGCAACAATAATCTTCTCTACGCACAACATGGCGTCTGTAGAAGAATTGTGTGATAATATTATGCTTATTAATAAAGGTGAAAAAGTCCTTGAAGGAAGTGTTTATCAAATCAAGCAAGATTTTAAAGACCACAGTTTTGAAGTTATCTTAAAAAGAAACGCAAATGAACTGATTTCTGACAACTTTGCCAGCATAGACCTACCTGAAGGATTTTATATTATTTCAGAAAAACACGACGTCAAGGGCGAAACGACATTAGTTATTAAAACTGATAAAGAAATAAGTCCAAATATTTTAATTAATTATCTCACCGAAAAAGGCACAATTGTTTCATATCGCGAACTATTGCCTTCAATTAACGATATTTTCATTAGTAAAGTTAATGGTTGAAAGTTGAAAGTTTATGAATAAATTAGGCATTATAATAAGACAAGAATATTTGACGCGAGTCAAGAAAAAAAGTTTTCTATTAATCACATTTTTAGGACCTATCTTTTTTGTGGCATTGATGATTGCCCCTACTCTGCTCGCGCTTAATTCAGACAAAATAGAGTCAAAGAAAACCATTGCGGTGTTAGACGAGACCGGATGGTTTCATCAGAAATTTGACAACACAGAAGCTAACACTTTTATTTACTGCGAAGAAACCGAAAACATTGACAGTTTAAAAAAACTTGTTTTTGAAGACATTTACGATGCGATTTTATACATACCTGGCACATCTTTAAACGTTCCTGTAAACGCCAAGTTATTCAGCGACAAGCAGATTTCCATGACTTTAAGCAGTTACATCGAGAACACCATGAAAAAAGAGGTCGAGCACAAGAAACTGCTTGCATCTGGCATTGACCCAGACATTGTCAAATCAGCGTCTACGAATATCAACATTATGACCATACGTATGGATTCTGAAGAGAATGAAGAAACGAGATATACAGAGTTAGAATCTATCATTGGATTCTTGCTGGCTTTTGTCATATATTTCCTTGTATTCTTGTTCAGCAACCAAGTCTTAAGAAGCGTCATTGTCGAAAAGACAAATAGAATTGTTGAGGTCATCATCAGTTCTGTAAAACCATTTGAATTGATGATGGGAAAAATCATCGGCAATGCTATGGTAGGATTGACACAATTTGCGGCATGGGTCGTATTGACATTAGCCATTTATTTTGTAGCCAGCACTGTTATATTAGGACCGGAAATCATGTCTCCATCGGGCACTGTCATGACAGAAGAAATAAGTCAGTTAACCGAATCAAATGCATCACAAGACGTTATGTTAGAAGCAGTTAATATGATTAAGACCATAAACTTCAGTGCAATTTTATGGAGTTTTCTGTTTTATTTCCTATTTGGATTTTTGCTTTATGCAGCCTTATTTGCAGCAATCGGCGGAATGGTAGACAGCGAAACAGACAGCAACCAATTCATTACAATTTTGACCATCCCACTGATTTTAGCTATAATATGTTCTCCTGCAATGATGGAAAACCCAGAAAGCGGTTTAACACTTTGGTTATCAATGATTCCATTCACTTCTCCTATAGCAATGATGATTAGGGTTCCATTCGGAGTTCCATATTGGCAACTAGGAATTTCAATTACAGCACTGATAATTACATTTGTACTGGTAACATGGTTAGCTGCCAAGATTTACAGAACCGGCATTTTGATGTATGGCAAAAAGCCTACATGGAAAGAGATTTGGAAATGGTTGAAATATTAAGAAACTAAGTTGCTAAAATGCTGAGTTACTTAGATTTTAAATAATATTAGTCTAATGGTATATCTACATCATACCATCTTAGCAACTTTTAAAAAAAACACTTGTAATTGAAATAAAAAAATCTTATTTTTGCACCCCAAAAAATAAATTCATCAATTTATATTTGAAAATTAATAATTATAAAAAATAGATTTACAATGCAAAACAAAGGAGTTATCAAATTGTTAGCAGTTATTTTAGCTGTATTTTCTTTGTATCAGTTGTCTTTTTCTATTGTAACAAGACGCGTTGAAAAGAAAGCAGCAGAATATGCTACAAGTGCAGAGTCTGTTAAAATGGCAGAAACTCTTGCTAATGGTGATCAAAATGCTTACGATTACTTATTAGATTCAATTCAAGGTGCTAGAGAAACTTACTATTTAGACTCAATGAGCACAGTTAAAGTTTATCCTGTTTTCGGACAAACTTATCGTCAAGCAAAAGAAATGGAAATCAACTTAGGTCTTGACCTCAAAGGCGGTATGAACGTTATGATGGAAGTATCTGTTCCAGATATCATTGAAGTTCTTTCAGGTCACTGCACAGACCCAATTTTCGTACAAGCAATACAAATGGCTAACGAAGAACACCTCAACAGCCAAAGAGATTACGTTGACTTGTTCGGCGATGCTTTCCAACAATTAGATCCTAATGCTAAATTAGCTCCTATCTTCTTGTTTGAATTCAAAGATAAAGGCATAACAGTAAATTCAACAAACGACGAAGTTTTAAGCGTCATTAAAGAAGAAACAAACAGCGCTATCGATCGTTCATACCAAATCTTAAGAACTCGTATCGACCGTTTCGGCGTTGCACAACCAAACATCCAAAAATTAGAAAACTCAGGACGTATCCTTGTTGAACTCCCAGGTATCAAAGATCCTAAACGTGTTCGTAAACTTTTACAAGGTACAGCACAACTCGAATTCTGGGAAACATACAACTTCACAGAACTTTACGAATATTTCAACGAAGCTAACGCTCGTCTTGCTGAAATCAACAAAGCTACAGAAGGTTTAACAAAAACAGAAACTGAAGAAGTTAAAGAAACTGTTGCTACAGAAGAAAATGCTACAGAAGAAAGCGAAGAACCATCTCTTTTAGCAGACTTAGAAAAAGACGCTGAAACAGAAGCTTTAGAAGAATCAGCATCTAACTATCAGCTTTATAACTACTTGACACCTTCATACTTTGCAAATGAAGCAGGTCAAATGTACCCAGCACAAACAGCACGCGTTGGTATGGCTTTAGCAAAAGACACAGCTAACATCAACAGAATGCTCAAACAAGTTAAGAACGTATTCCCACGCAACGTAAGATTCGCATGGACAGTAAAACCAAACGTAGACCCTACAACAGGAGCTGAATACGTTGAGTTAGTTGCATTGAAGACATCACGCGAAAACAAAGCTGCTCTCGGCGGTGAAGTTATCGTTGACGCACGTCAAGACTACGATCAAAATGGTCGCGTTGAAGTTACAATCCAAATGAACAGCGAAGGCGCAAAAGCTTGGAAACGTTTAACAGGTGAAAACATCGGCAGACAAGTTGCTATCGTTCTTGACAACTACGTTTACTCATATCCAGTTGTTAATGATGAAATTCCTAGCGGTCGTTCATCAATCTCTGGCGGCGATATGAGCGTTGAAGAAGCACAAGACTTAGCTAACATCTTGAAAGCAGGTAAATTACCAGCTCCAGCAAGAATCCTTGAAGAAAACGTCGTTGGTCCATCATTGGGTCAAGAAGCAATCCAATCAGGTCTCTGGTCACTCATCATTGCTTTCGTACTCGTTCTCGTTTATATGATGTTCTTCTACAACAAAGCAGGTATTGCATCTGACATCGCATTGTTAGTTAACATCTTCTTCATGTTCGGTGTTTTAGCATCATTCGGAACAGTATTGACATTACCTGGTCTCGCTGGTATCGTTTTGACACTCGGTATGGCTGTTGACTCTAACGTTATTATCTTCGAACGTATTAAAGAAGAATTACGCGCAGGCAAAGGTTTAAGAACAGCTATCGCTGACGGTTACAAAGCTGCTTACTCAGCTATCCTCGACGGTAACATCACTACATTCTTGACAGCATTCGTATTGTTCGAATTCGGTACAGGTCCTGTTCAAGGTTTCGCTACAACATTGATGATCGGTATCGCAACATCATTGTTCACATCTATCTTCATCTCTCGCTTAATATTCGAAGGTTGGTTAAAGAAAGACAAGAACATCAACTTCTCAAATAACGCTACACGCAACTTTATGAAGAACACTTCATTCGACTTCATCAAGTTCGGAAAGACAGCTGCTATCATCGCAGGTATCTTCATCGCTATCAGCGTCGGTTCTTTGGCAGTTCGCGGTTTGAACCTCGGTATTGACTTCAAAGGTGGACGTAACTATGTTGTCCGCTTCGACAAAGACGTTACTGTTAATGAAGTACGTAGCGCTTTAGCAAACGTTAAAGAATTTGAAAACGTTCCTGAAGTTAAGACATACGGTCCAAGTCGTCAAGTTAAGATCACTACAGACTATAAGATTAACGACAATGCACAAGACGTTGACGCTGAAATCCAAGGTCTTATCTACAACGCTCTCAAAGACTTGTACAATACAGAAATGACATACGAACAATTCACAACAGACTCAGACAAGAGCAACGTATTACTCGGTATCTTAAGCTCACAAAAAGTTGGTGCTACAGTTGCTGACGACGTAACACGCAAAGCTTTCATCGCTGTTATCATATCACTCGTTGTTATGTTCGTTTACATCGCTATCCGTTTCAAGAGATGGCAATATGGTTTGTCAAGCATCGTCTGTTTGGCTCACGACACATTGATTGTTATCGGTATGTACTCATTGTTCAACAATGTATTACCATTCACAATGGAAGTAAACCAATCATTCATCGCTGCTATTTTGACAATCATTGGTTACTCAATCAACAACACTGTGGTTATCTTCGACCGTGTTCGTGAAAACGTATCATTATTCCCTAAGAGAGGTTGGAGAGAACTCTTCAACAGCGCAAACAACAGCACATTATTACGTACAATCAATACATCAGGAACTACAATCGTTGTATTGTTAGCAATCTTCATCTTCGGTGGTGAAACAATCCGTGGTTTCGTATTCGCATTGTTAGTCGGTATGGTTGCTGGTACATTCTCATCATTGTTCATCGCTTCACCTTTGGCTTACAGATTATTCAAAGGCAAACAATACGATGCACAATTAGAAGACGCTAATAACAAAAAGAAATAATCTTTTGACTAAAGACTAAGGTCGAAAGACTAAAGTTAAAGAGAGCTCCTATGGTTAGGAGCTCTCTTTTTGTTAATGAGCAATTTACAATTAAAAATTTACATTAAAAAACATTCCTAATTTCTAATCCTAATTCCTAATTATTTTTCAAAATCATATCGTTTTTTTTTATACTTTTGTAACAATATTTGCGTTACACCTTAACAAAAAAGGTTACATATGACAAGGAAAATTATTTTCACATTTATAATTACATTAGTATTCAGTATTCAGCCTGTTTTAGCGCAGAGAAAATCCTGTAAATCAGCGGATATTGCTTATGAGCGCAAGCAATATAACACTGCCATAGAACGCTATAAAAAAGCCCTAAAGAAAAGCGGCAAAAAGAAAAAGAAACAAGACGACCGTGATTATATTACATATCAACTTGCAGAATGCTACAGACTTACCGAAACAACTAAATTAGCGGAGTCTCATTACAAACGATTACTGAAAACCGAATATCCAAGATTATATCCAACGATTTATCTTTACTACGCAGATGCTTTAAAAAGAAATAAGAAATACGAAGAAGCAGCTGCCAATTATGCAATTTACAATGAATTAATGCCAGATGACCCAAGAGGCGTCGCTGCACTGGAAGATATTGCAAACATTCAGATTTGGCTTGATGCACCTACGAAATATGAGGTGACACGCATCAAGAAACTCAACTCTCGTTCTTCTGAATTCGGCGTGTCATGGACATCAAACAATTACAACGAAGTCATTTTCTCTTCAACAAGAGAAGGTGGTGTATCTAAAGAAAAAGACGCTATCACCGGACAACATTTTGCCGACTTTTACATCTCTCGCCAGAACAAACAAGGCGAATGGGAAGAAGTTACATTAGCTGACGAAGAAGGCATCAACTCTGCAGGTAGCGAAGGTATGCCATTTATGACCAAGTCATTCTCTTCAATGTACTTCACACGTTGCCCTAATCATAAAAAAAGAGCTTCAGGTTGTCAGATTATGAAATCCTCACGTTCCGGAAGTGTGTGGGGAGACCCTGTAACTGTAGAAATAAAAACCATCGACTCTTTAGATGTAATCGGTCACCCTACTTTATCAAGCGATGAGTTAAAGTTATTCTTCGCTTCTGAAAGAAAAAACGGTATGGGCGGCAAAGACATCTGGATTTCTGAAAGAGAAAGCACAAGCGATAAATTCGGACGTCCAAGAAACTTGGGCGAGATAATAAATACTGCCGGTGACGAACTTTATCCATATATGAGAAACGACAGCACCTTATATTTCGCTTCAAACGGTCACGGCGGAATGGGCGGATTGGATATCTTCGTAACAACATTAGACTCTTTAGGCGAATGGACAGAACCTGTCAACCTCAGATTTCCTTTCAACTCAATAGGCAACGATTATGGTATTTCCTTCCACCCTACCGAAGAAAGAGGTTTCTTCATCAGCAATAGAGATACAAAAAATGGACTAGATGATGACATTTATTATTTCATCGAACCTCCTGTCCTATTCACACTTGGCGGAACCATTAAAAACCAAAACAGCTTACAATTCGTTGAAGGCGCCGACATAAAAGTTACTGCTTCTAACGGTTCAAAATTCTCCACTAAAAGCAGCGAGTCTGGAAGTTTTATGTTTACGAACACACAAATCAAGGCAAATGAAACTTATATCCTGACTATCAACAAGAAAAATTATTTCACATTTACCGATACTATCAGCACTGCTGGTTTTGAGACAAGTCAAGATTTCGTAAAAGATTATCAAATCAATACCATTCCTGACAGTCCTGTCGTTTTGCCAGACATCTTATACGATTTGGCAAGATGGGAATTACGTCCACAATTTGAAGATTCTTTACGAGGTCTTATTGAAATGTTGCAAATCAACCCTAACATCACCATTGAATTAGGTTCTCACACTGACAACAGAGACACACACGAAAGCAACGACATCTTATCTCAAAAACGTGCTCAGTCGGTTTGCGACTATTTGGTAATCAGAGGTATTGACCCTTATAGACTTAGAGCAAAAGGTTATGGAGAAAGAGTTCCAAGAACATTGCAAAAAGAATATAGATATAACGGTTTCGTAATTCCTTCTGGCACTAAACTAACAGAAGAATACATCAACAAATTGCCAAAAGAGGTACAAGAATACGCTCATCAACTCAATCGTAGAACGGAATTTAAAGTCATAAGCAAGGATTACGTGCCACGAGAAGACATCAGCGATGAAGAAATGGCAAATGTACAAGTCAGACCAGAAGATAATGTAACAGACTTCCTCGTTGACCAACAAGGATTTGTATCATTCAAGGCTATTATTAATGCATATACAGAACGAGTGACATACAACAAAGACTTCACATTCGGCGTATCGCAAAAGAAAGTCATGGAGTTGTTGAACGATGGCATTATCACAAAAGACGACTTCGTTGGTGATGTCAGCAGAATCATTAAAGTCGGTGCTGTTGCTGACAGAGCACAATTCATTATCAGAGAGATGCACATTGCAGACCGCAGTGTACAAAATATAAAAGTAACAGTTTATAATAATTTGAAAACAGATTGGCTGATTGGTCAAGAAACTCTGAAACAATTTGGGGATTTCAACTTTGACAAAGACAGCATGAAACTTATATTTAATAAAGAATAGCTATGTCAGTAGAAAAACGTTATCAACTTCGCGGTGTCTCTGCAGAGAAAGAAGACATTCACAATGCAATAAAGAATTTAGATAAAGGATTATATCCTAATGCTTTTTGCAAAATCATTCCTGATATTTTAGGAAATGACAATGAATATTGCAACATCATGCATGCTGATGGAGCAGGAACAAAATCGTCATTAGCTTATCTTTATTGGAAAGAAACAGGCGATTTGTCAGTATGGGCAGGCATCGCACAAGACGCTATCGTCATGAACACAGACGACCTTCTCTGTGTTGGCGCAACAGACAAAATGTTGCTCTCTTCAACAATAGGTCGTAACAAGAACCTCATTCCAGGTGAAGTAATCTCTGCCATCATCAATGGAACAGAAGATTTCCTCGCAAAATTACGTTCTCTCGGCGTTGGCATTTATCTCACTGGCGGCGAAACAGCAGACGTCGGCGACCTTGTAAGAACAGTCATCGTTGACAGCACTGTGACAGCTCGTATGAGAAGAGACGAAGTCATTGAAAACAACATCCAACCTGGCGACGTTATCGTAGGATTCGCTTCTTCTGGACAAGCAACATACGAAACAAGTTATAACGGCGGCATGGGAAGCAACGGTCTCACATCTGCACGTCACGATGTTTTAGGTCATTATTTGGCTGAAAAATATGCTGAAAGCTACGACCATTCTATCCCAGAAGACTTGATATATTCTGGTCCTCACACATTGACAGAACCAACAGAAATTGAAGGCGTTGACGTAGGAAAACTCATCCTCTCTCCTACCCGTACATACCTCCCAATGATGGTTCCAATCTTAGACAACTTCAGAAAACAAATCAACGGCATCATACATTGCAGCGGCGGCGCACAAACAAAAGTATTGCACTTCACAGATAAGTTACACATCGTGAAAGACAATATGTTCGCACTTCCTCCTCTCTTCAGAATGATTCAAGAATCATCAGGAACAGACTGGAAAGAAATGTACAAGGTATTCAATATGGGACACCGTCTTGAAATTTACACTAACGAAAAAGCTGCTGAAGAAATGATTCAAATAGCAAAAGAATTCAACATCGGAGCACAAATCGTTGGTCACGTTGAAGCATCAGACAAGAAACAACTTACTATCAAGAGCGAATTCGGCACTTTTGAATATTAATAAAAATTAACCTACCAAAGATGGAAATCATTGATAAGTTAGAAGATATTAAAACTAAATGGGAAACTCTCGGAGAGCAACTCAATGACCCTGAGATTATTGGCGATATGAAACGTTTCGTCAAAATCAACAAGGATTATAAGGAGTTGGAACCTATCGTCGTTGCTTTCAAAGAATATAAAAACCTTTTATCTAATATTGAAGAAGCTCGCGAAATCTTAAAGAACGAAAAAGACGACGATATGCGCGAGATGGCACAAGAAGAATTGGAAACTTCTGAACAAAGACGCGATGTCATTGAAGAAGAAATCCGTTTGATGCTCATCCCTAAAGACCCTACCGACGACAAAAACGCCGTGATGGAGATACGCGCTGGTAGCGGCGGCGATGAAGCTTCAATCTTCGCCGGCGACTTATACAGAATGTATATAAGATATTGCGAGACAAAAGGTTGGAAGATAGAACTCGTTGAGATGAACGAAGGCACTGCCGGCGGTTTCAAGGAAGTCGTTTTCAATGTAATCGGTGACGGAGCTTACGGATTGCTTAAGTTTGAATCGGGAGTGCATCGCGTGCAACGCGTACCGAAGACTGAGACTCAAGGCAGAATCCACACATCAGCAGCATCTGTAGTAGTGCTTCCTGAAGCAGAAGAATTCGACGTCGAACTCAACGAAAAAGATATCCGCAAGGAAACATTCTGCGCCTCAGGTCCTGGTGGACAATCTGTTAACACAACATATTCTGCAGTACGTCTCACCCACATTCCTAGCGGCATCGTGGTTTCCTGTCAAGATGAAAAGTCACAGATTAAAAACCTTGCAACAGCGATGAAAGTCTTGAGAACTCGTCTCTACGAAAGAGAATATAACAAGTATTTGGAAAGCATAGCTTCTCAAAGAAAGACAATGGTTTCTACTGGCGACAGATCAGCAAAGATCAGGACATACAACTATCCTCAAGGACGCGTCACTGACCATCGTATCAACTTGACTATTTACAACTTACAGTCAATCATCGACGGTGACATCAATGAAATCATCGAGAAGTTGCAAATGGCAGAAAACGCTGAAAGACTTAAAGAAAATTGATAATTGAAAATTGAAAGTTGAAAATTAAATTTGTTTAATGTTTAAATGCTTAAGAGTATAAACTAAATCTACCTTAAACTTTAAACCTAAAACTTTAAACTAAAAATATAATACCATGAATAAAAAACAATTAGTAGAACAGATATTTGCAAAGAAGTCATTCCTTTGCGTTGGTTTAGACACCGACATCAACAAGATTCCACAACATCTTTTAGAATGTGAAGACCCAGTCTTTGAATTCAACAAACAAATCATTGACGCAACAGCTCAATATACAGTAGCTTACAAACCAAACACTGCCTTCTACGAAGTTTACGGTGCTAAAGGATGGGAAACATTAGACAAGACAATAAAATACATCAAGGCTAATTATCCAGAGATTTTCGTCATCGCTGACGCTAAGAGAGGCGACATCGGCAACACATCAGCAAACTACGCAAGAGCGTTTTTTGAAACAATGAGCAGCGATGCTATCACAGTAGCACCGTATATGGGTCTCGACTCTGTTGAACCATTTTTAGGTTTTGAAGACAAATGGGTTATCTTATTAGCTCTCACATCAAACAAAGGTTCAAAAGATTTCCAATATCTCAATATCGAAGGTCGCGAACTTTACAAAGAAGTTCTCGCTAAATCAAGCACTTGGGCTGACGACAATAAAATGATGTATGTTGTTGGCGCAACACATCCTGAAGAATTAGGAGAAATAAGACAGATATTGCCAAACCACTTCTTCTTAGTACCAGGCGTTGGAGCTCAAGGCGGCGACTTGGCAGCAGTAGCAAAATTCGGTCTTAACAAAGAATGCGGTTTGTTAGTCAACTCTTCAAGAGGCATCATCTATGCTTCTAAAGAAAAAGATTTCGCTGAAAAAGCTGCTGAAGAAGCAAAGAAATTACAAGAACAAATGGCAGCATTCCTATAAAAATTGAAAACTGAAAATTAGCGGTCAGTTTTCAGCAGTCAGCAATCAGTAGAGACGTGTCAATTACAGCATTGATGCGTCTCTTCTTTTTTACTAAAAAATTATTAGTCTTTAGTCTTTCGTCTTTGGTCTTTTTATATATTTGTTCCAATAAAATCATCGCATTATGTTATCAAATTTTAAGAAGATATTTTTGAAAGAAAAGGTATTATTATCTGTAATTATACTCAACACACTGGTAATATTCTTTCAAGAATCAGGATTCAAATCGCCAGTATATCTTTATCTTGACGTCTTTTGCACATTATTCTTCGTAGTTGAGATGTTTGTAAAGATAAATGTCTTTTCATTTAAAGAATACTGGAAAGACAAATGGAATCGTTTTGACTTCATTTTAGTATGCATCTCCACACCTGCAATTCTGACTGTATTTTGTGAAAGCGGCGTATTGTCCAACTTATCTGTATTGTTGACACTTCGTCTGTTAAGAGTATTCAGACTATTCCGTGCATTTCATTTCTTCCCTAACTTTGATAAGATTGCCAAGGGTTTTTCGCAAGCATTAAGTCAGTCAAAAGCCATTTTATTGATTTATGTCGTCATCATTGTCATTTCTGGTTTAATCAATTGTTGCTTATTCAGAGGCGTTGACCCTGAACATTTCTCCACTCCTCTTGATGCCATTTACACTGTCTTCCGTATTTTCACCATAGAAGGATGGTATGAAGTCCCGGATGCTATTGCTGCAGCAACATCACCTTTAATCGGAAAAATTTCACGTTTATATTTCTGTCTCTTACTCTGCGCCGGCGGCATCATCGGCATGTCGTTCGTCAACTCAGTCTTCGTTGATGCAATGGCGGAAGACAACAACGACAATGTCATAGAACAACTCAACAGAATAGAAAAGAAATTAGAAGAACTGGAGAAAGAAATTAAGAATGAAGAATGAAGAATTGTAGGGGCATGATTCATCACGTCCGAACAAAAACAAATGATATAGAATGTGATTCATCACGTCAGAATATGTCGTCACAAAAAAAGCAGCAAAGAAATTTCTTTGCTGCTTTTTTATTTGGACGCGATGAATCGCGTCCCTACGTATTATGCGAATGTTATTCCACAATCACTTTTCTTGCTGTGTGTCTGCCATTATCGTCTATAATGTTAATGAAATACATTCCGTTTTGGAAATTCTCAACATTAACATCAACAATGTCATCATTTGCTTCTATTGATTTAACCATTTGTCCTAATGAGTTATAAATCACCACTTGACTCATATTCTCACCTTTAATAGTCAAAACATCTTTAACAGGATTTGGATAAACCTTATATGCAGAAGCTGACATCTCGCCTACAGAACCGCCTTGTTCTACAGAGAGTATACTATATGTCATATCAGTAAATTCGCCATTACCATCAACAAGGACATTACCAACTTCATCAAGAATTCTGTAATAGCCTTCACCATCACCATTATTGATACCATTCTTATAGCTGTCATAAATCACTAATTTAAAGCAATCATCAGCTTCTACAGTTACTTCATAAGTATGTAACTCTGTATCAGCATTAGGCAAATACTTGTATGGACCGCCAGAAGCCAAGACTGTATTATCCGAAGACATGAATTCCCATGTTGTATGGTTACCGTATTTGTCCTGCATGATTTCTATAGTAAGCTGTGCAGATTCTACACATGGCAATTTATAGGTTGCCCATTCATCGCATACTGCATTGACAGTTCTACCATAACTAAATGCTGTGCCATTAGCTTTTACGATATTCACTGCAACTTCGTTATCACCGATAGGAAGTTCAATTTCCATATCAATACATGTTGTTGCATCTGGCAACAAATTACCAGTCCAAGAACGTTTTGTTTTATTTTTACCATTGATAAGAATTTCAAAATCAATAGATGTCAACTCTTTTGTTCCGACATTTTTAACATAAGTCTTGAATATTCTTTCATTAGTACAGAACACGCCTGATTCCATCATTACCTCTGAGATATAAGGAGAAACAGCGACATTTGTATTTTGTTCCTGACTTAATTTATTTGCGTTGAGGATTGGACGTGTAGGAACGCCTTGATATTTTTCTGTCACAAAAGCGAGGAAGCTGATGTTATCGAGGTCAACGACTATTCCGTTTGTATCGCCGATTATTTCAGGGATTTTATATTCGTAAGTCTTTGTTATGAACGAACCTTGTGTTGTAGGAGCGATTTCATCACCCCAATCAGCAGTCACAACATCGCGAAGAACGTGCATATGACAATACATGTCGCCGCCCATATGCTGGGCAGGATTTGTTTCGGCATAAGCCTGTTGACCAATGATACTATCTTGTAACATTACGATTGTAAGATAGTTAGCAGACTCTGTGCTATTGCCTGTATAATAAACTTCAGTTGTTATGGTTGCAGTTCTAGTGAGTGGATTTATCACGACATGACCGTCCACGTTACATTCTGCCACCTGACTCAACACTTTTTCAGTCTGACCTCTCCATTGACCGCGAGCCAAACCCTCTTCTGTAGTACGATTGATAAGAGCTGCTGGCAAACCAAGACCGCCTGCCACATCGTCGTATGGGTCCATGAATGTAGCGCTTATGTCTGTCTGGAAGTTAGGATAAGTCTTTGGTGTGAAATAACCAGAATGTATCGCCATGCTCCAAACTCTGTCAGGATAATCCTTCACGATGCTGCTTGAGATCTTATGACCGTCTGGGCAGTTAGGACAGTTTCTTCCAGTAAATTCTTCTAATATGACGTTTCTGTTAGCCACTTCTGTTGAAACATAATCTGGTTCATAAACGATGTCACCTTCGTTCATTATTGACAATGCGTGTACTGCCTGGCTGCCGAATTTACCGTCACCATCGACAACAACATTACCTTTGCTGTCTTTGATTTTGTAATAACCTTCGCCATAGCCGCAGTTGATGCCATCGCCGTTTGAGTCGTTGATAGTGAACTTAACACAGTCGCCTGACGACAGCACTACTTTTTCTGTATGAACTTTTATTCCGCCAGCGCCGCTGAGCAATGCTTTATAAGGTCCGCCTGCAACAAGCACGGTGTGGTCGGAAGCTTTAATTTCCCAAGAAACTTGGTTGCCGTGCTTATCTTGTGCCACTTCAATTGTAAACTCTTCCTCTTCTCCTTCTATTATCACGTCTGTCCATTCATAACTTGTATAAGGAATTGACTTCTCGACATCGAACTTAATGCCATTGGCTTCCTTAAGTTTCACGCTAACAATATGTTCTCCAAAAGGAACTTTAATATCATGTTCAATGATTTGCACTTGATTTGAAGGAATTACGCCATTCCATTCATATTCCTCTGGATTTCTGTTGTCAATGGAAATTTCAAATTTCATTGATGTAATATCTTCTTTACCAGAATTTTGCACTATCATTTCAAATGTCTTGCTTTTTGAACATGAAGTGGCATGTTTTGGACGTAGTTCTGTCAGATAAGGAAGCACGCTTTCATCTGTTGCGATGAGTGTGTGTAATTTATTGGCGTTAAGTATAGGACGTGTTCCCTTACCTTGATATCTCTCTGTCACGAAAGCAATGAAGTTGAGGTTTTCCAAAACCACTTCTACGCCATTAGGATTTCCTATCGTTTCAGGAATCTGATATTCGTAAGTCTTTGTTATAAAAGAACCTTCATCTGTAGTTGTGATTTCATCACCCCAGAAAGGAGTTACATTGCTACGTAAGACGTGCATATGACAATATTGGTCGCCAATAACTTGGTCAGGATTTGCGCCAGAACCAGATTGAGAGCCTAAGATGCTGTCTTGCAACATAAATACGTTGAGGTAATTGACATCATATTGGTTTGTTGCTGTGTAATAAACTTCAACAGTAACTGTAGCGACACGTGTCAAAGGATTTATCGCGACTTGACCTGCGATATTACAATCCGCTGTCTTTTGTATTTCCTCATCAACAGCAGCACGCCATTGTATGTTGCTAAGAGTATTTGATGTCTGACGATTTATCAATGCTGATGGGAACATATTAGGGTTAAAATACATTCCGAGAGTATCGCAAATCGGGGTGTTTAAGTTTGGATAATCGAGGGAAGAATAATATCCGCCATGAAGGTTTATCGCCCATACTCTTCCAGGATAAGCTTCTTCTATAGCTTTAGCTTCAATATGTCCAACAGGACAGTTGACACATTTTCTTCCAGTGAACTCTTCCATGAGGACATTTTTCTTTGTAACTTCTGTTGTAACAAAGTCTTGCGCATTAAGCACAACAAAAGATACTAACAATAAAAATGAAAGTAACAGTTTCTTTTTCATAAGTATTTTATTATAATTATTTGCTTTGTCTTTGCTTACAAAAATACAATTTTTATCCACAGAGATTTCAAATATTAATAAAAAAAGAGACGCCCAAAAGACGTCTCCATATTGTTAATTGTCAATTGTTAATTATCAATTCAAAACTGACACTTTCTTTGATGAAACTTCACCGTTATTGTCGATAACGTTAACGATGTACATGCCGTTTTGTAAATCGCTGACATTGATGTTAACGATATTGTCGTTGCATTTTACAGTCTTAACCAATTGACCCATTGTGTTGAACACGTTTACTTGTTCAATATCTTGACCTTCAATTGTAAGGACGTCTTTTACTGGGTTTGGATAGACTTTGTATGTTTCGTTTGTCATTTCTTCAACTGATGCATAACCTTCTTTTGTTGAGATGTTATGTGATGCTTCAGCGCCGAATTTGCCGTTGCTTTGAACGATAACGTTATTTTGAGCATCACTTATTTTGTAATAACCTTCACCTGCACCATTGTTGAGACCATCGTTGCCTTCGTCATAGATAACAAATTTAACGCATTCGTTGTTAGGCACCTTAACTTTTGTTCTGTGTAATTTGATACCGTTAGCAACAAGTGTTGAATAAGGACCGCCTGATGCCAACACTTCTTCATTAGAGTTGATTAACTTCCATGTGATTTGGTTGCCATATTTATCTTGAACGATGTCAATTTTGAATTCATTTTCATCGCCTTGGAAATAAGCGTCAATCCAGCCATCATTTACAACTGTTATTGCTGTTTGATATTCATAAGCAGTGCCATTGACTTCCACAATGCTGATTTCAACTTTTTGGTTTCCAACAGGGATAATAAATTCTTCTTCAAATGTTGCTGATGAATATGATGGAAGATTGCCTTCCCATGTAAGTTCTGTTGTGTTGCCAGCTATTTTAACTTCATATTTCAATGATGTAAGTTCTTGTTTACCACCATTAACGAGTTCAAATATTGCAGTTTGTTCTGTTGAACATGATACATTGCTTGCAACTTTTACTGAAGCGAAATATGGGAAATTATCAGCGTCAGCTACTTTAATAGAATGTAATTCTTCAACATTTAAAACTGGTGTTGTTGCAGCGCCATCTTGTTTTTCTGTAACGACAGCCAAGAACAAGATGTTATTCAAGTCAACTTTAACGCCATTAGGTGTTCCTATTGTTTCTGGGATTTGGTATGTGTATGTTTTTGTAATCAATGTGCCTGCTGTTGTTGGAGCAATAGCATCGCCCCATGTTGGAGTTACAACATCACGAAGAACGTGCAAGTGAACATATTTACCATCTATCATTTGTTCTGGATTCAATTGTGCGCCACCACTTTGTGAACCTAAGATACTGTCTTGTAACATCATGACTGTAAGATAGTTTTCTGAAGAAGCGCTGTTTGCTGTATAATAAACCTCAACAGTGACTGTTGCTGTACGAGCAGCCTCGTTGATAAGCACTTGACCGCCAATATTACATTCTGCTGTTTGTTTTAACTGTTGGTTTGAGTATGATTCCCACATATTTCTGCCTGTAGCTTTTGTTGTTCTATTTACAACACCACAAGGGAAACCCATATTACCATCCAAACCATTAAGAATTGTTGCGCCTGCTGATGTGTTTAAGTTAGGATAATTTGATGGAGAATAAGGACCACAGTGAACATTAACTGCCCATACTCTTCCAGGATTTGCGTCTGTGATTTTTTTTGCAACAACGTGACCGTCTGGGCAATATCCACAGTTTCTACCTGTAAATTCTTCTATAATAACATTTCTACCTTTTTGTTCTGTTGAAACAAACTGAGGTTCTTGTGCATTGACTTTAAATAAGCCAGCCAATATTGCACACATTAAAAAAGTAAATTTTTTCATAGTTTAAATTATTGATTAATTACTTATTATTTGCATTTATTAATGACCTACAAAGATACATTTTTTTTGTAAAATTTTACATAAAAAAATTAGGAGTTGGGAATTAGGAGTTGGGAGTTTTTAAGTCACCATGTCAATAAGTCAGTGTCAGAGTTCAATAGCCAATAGCCAACAGCCAATAAAAAAAGAGATGCCACTTTATCAGCAGCATCTCTTAATAGTTTATAGTTTATAGTTTATAGTTAATTATTATTTCAAAACTGAAACTTTGCTTGTTGTCATAACACCGTTGTTGTTGATAACGTTAACGAAATACATACCGTTTTGTAAGTCATTTACGTTGATTTGAACTGTGTTATCGTTGCAGTTGATTGATTTAACCATTTGACCTAAAGCGTTGTAAACTGTCACTTGTTTCATATCTTCACCTGAGATAGTGAGGACATCTTTTACAGGGTTAGGATAAACATTGTATGAAGTTTCTTCAACATCTTCTACTGACATTGCGCCGTGGAGGAAAATGATACGGTATTCACCGAAACCGAATTTACCATCGCTTTCAACCAAGAGGTTGCCTTTGCTGTCGTAAATTTTGTAATAACCTTGACCAAAGTTATTATTGATACCGTTACCAACATTATCTTCGATGACAAACATCAAACATTCGCCTGCTGGAGCAGTGAAGTATTCTTCATGGACTTCGATGCTATTTGAAGTCAACATTGGATAAGGACCGCCTTCTGCGATAACATCATCTTTATGGTTATAAACTTTCCATGTTGTTTGGTTACCGAATCTGTCTTGTGCGAGTTCGAGTTTGAATTCTTCTGTTGCTTGAGTATCACCTAATTCAACTTGAATCCATTCGTCGCATTTACCCATAACAGATGTTTCAAATGTAAATGGAGTGCCGTTTGCTTCAACGATTTTAACAGTAACGAGTTCGCCGCCAAATGGAACTTCTGCAAACAAATCAACATCAATCTTATCATAAGAAGGAAGTGTACCTGTCCATTCTTGTGTTGTTGTTGCGCCTTTGTTAACGCTGACTTCAAATTTGACAGATGTGAGAGTTTCTTTACCGCCATTGACTAAATTAGCAGTGAATTTCTTTTCATTGGTACATGTAATCATGTTTTCTTGTTCAAAAGTCTTAATGAAAGGAAATACAGCTTCTTCTGAACCTTCAATCTTATCTAATTCACAAACGTTGAGGATAGGTTCTGTAGCAGTGCCTTTTTTCTTTTCTGTAATGAAAGCGATGAAGTGAACATTATCAATGTCAACTTCAACACCATTTGGGGAACCTATAACTTCTGGAATATTATAGACATATTGTTTTGTAAGCAATGTTGTTGCTGTTGTTGGTGCGATTGCATCACCCCATGTTTCTGTAACAACGTCACGGAATGTGTGCATGTGGCAATATTCACCATTGATGATTTGTGCTGGATTTGAATTAGCTCCTGATTGTGAACCAAAGATACTATCTTGCACCATCATAATTGTAAGATAGTTAGTCGATGATTTGCTATCGCTTGTGTAGTAAGCTTCAACTGTTATTGTAGCAATACGTGTTACAGGATTTACTACAACTTGACCTGCCATGTTAACTTCTGATGTTTGGTTTAATTGTGTGTCAACGTATGATGCACAATAATTTGGATAAGTTTTAATCAAGGTTCCTTCTTCATCTTCCATACGGTTAACAACAACTGCAGGGATACCTCCATCAATAAATGCTTCGAATAAAGTTGCACCTTTTGTTGTATTAAGGTTTGGATAGTTTGTTGGTGACAAATTGCTTGGTGCGTGAAGGTTTACAGAAAATATTCTTTCTGGATTTTTTGCAATAATTTGATTAACTGTTGCTTGACCAGCAGGACAGTAACCACATAATCTACCTGTCAATTCCTCGATGAGGACGTTTCTTTTCTGTACTTCTGTAGAAACGAATTGTGGTTCTTGGGCGTTAACTCTGAATAAACAAGCTAACATAACAACCACCATTAATGTAAATTTCTTCATGATTTTAATTTAATTTTAATTTTATTGTTAATTTAATTTTTATTTCAAACTCAATTGTGACAAATTATCAAGATACGTTTCAATGTCAACAGTCATTGTCCACAATTCCTGATTATTTAGAAACCGCTACTTTATTTGTTGTAACGTTTCCTGCATTGTCTATGATGTTAACGAAATACATTCCGTTTTGCAAGTCACTGACATTGATTTGCACGTCATCTTCATCAGCAGCAACTGTCTTAACCACTTGTCCTAATGAATTATACATAACAACTTGCTTAATATTTTCTGCTGTTATCGTAAGGACATCTTTCACTGGGTTTGGATAAACGTAACTTGTTGTTTCAACATTTTCTTCTACAGACTCACCTTGTTCAATATGTTGCAATTGGCAAACATTGAGGATAGGCATTGTCTTGGCGCCACTACCCTGATGTTCTGTGACGAAAGCGAGGAAATGAACGTTGTTCAAGTCAACTTTAACGCCATTAGGTTCACCTATAGATTCTGGAATTGTGTATTTATAAGTCTTTGTAATCAATGTGCCTGCTGTTGTTGGAGCAATAGCGTCGCCCCATTTGTCTGTCAATGTGTTACGATAGACATGCATATGGCAATATTGATCACCGATTATTTGGTCAGGATTAGACTCAGCTCCTTTTTGAGGACCTATAATACTGTCTTGCAACATAATAACTGTGAGATAGTTGTTTTCGACTTTGCTATCTGCTGTGTAATAAACCTCCACTGTTATTCTTGCGAGGCGTGTATCTGGATTTATCGTGACAGAGCCAGCGATATTACATTCAGCAGATTGGCTTAATATCTTGCTAGCTTCTAACATCCAACGATTCACACTTGAATCCAAACCAGCAGCCTTATCTTCAGTTCTGTTTATTATAGCACCTGGCAAACCGCCATTACCAAACAATTTGTAAATGTCATCACCTTTTAGAGTGTTGAGATTTGGATAAGTCTTTGGTGACAAACCACCTGCTCCACCATCGGAATGAATGTTGGCAGTGAACACTCTTCCTGGGAATTCTGTCAATGCCTGATTCACGTGCAACTGACCGAGCGGACACCATGTGCAACTTCTTCCTGTAAGTTCTTCTATAAGCACATTCCTTTTAGATGGTTCCGTTGAAACCATTTTGGGTTCTTGTGCATTTGCTTTCAACAAACATAACGCTACTAAACATATTGATAATAATAGCTTTTTCATAAAATAGTCTTTATTTATTAAAACATTTTTTTCAGTTTACAAATATACACTTTAATCAAGAAATTTTGACAAAGCATTTAAGTTTTTTTTCAAAAAAAAAGAGACGCCATTAAATGACGTCTCAATTGTATTTATGTAAGAAGATTTATTAGCAACCTTCTACCATTGTGATCCATCCGTATTCGTCTGCTTCTGCACCTGTTTGGATGCCACGAAGTTTGTTGTATAATTTTTCGCTTTGTGGACCTGGTTTGCCATCGCCGAAGACATAAGATTTATTGTTGTCTAAGTCGTCGATGCGTGAGATTGGGCTGATAACAGCTGCTGTACCGCAAGCGCCTGCTTCTTCGAATGTAGCGAGTTCGTCAACGTGGATTGGACGACGTTCTACTTTCATACCCATTTTTTCTGCTAAGAACATCAAGCTCTTGTTTGTGATTGAAGGGAGGATTGATGTTGACAATGGAGTGATGTATGTGTTATCTTTGATAGCGAAGAAGTTAGCTGCACCAGCTTCGTCGATATAGCATTTTTCTTTAGCGTCGAGATAGAATTCGCAAGCGTATTTACCGCCTTGGCAAGCTTCTGTGTGAGGACGCATACTTGCTGCGTAGTTACCACCGACTTTGTAAGTACCTGTTCCGAGAGGAGCAGCGCGGTCGTATTTACGTGTAATGACGTAAGGGTTAGCTTGGAAACCACCTTTGAAGTAAGGACCTACAGGTGTTGCAAATACTAAGAACAAATATTCGTCAGCTGGGCTAACACCAACGCGGATGCCTGTACCGATAATCAATGGACGGAGATATAATGATGCGCCACTTTCAAATGGAGGAATGAATTCAGCGTTGAGTTGAACACATTTCTTCATAGCTTCTTCGAACTTCTCGATAGGGAATTGTGGCATCATGATACCATCACATGATGATTGCAAACGTTTTGCATTTTCTTCCAAACGGAAAATACGAACTTTACCATCAACGCCACGGAAAGCCTTCAAACCTTCAAAAGCTTCTTGACCATAGTGCAAACATGTTGCAGCCATGTGGATGTTGATTGTTGTTTCTGAACTGACTTCAATTTCGCCCCATTGTCCGTTTCTGTAGTAACAACGAACATTGTAATTTGTTGGATAATAACCAAATGGGAGCTTTGACCATTCAATGTTTTGCATGATATTTATTTTTTTATAAAGTTAATTACTGTAATGTTTTTCAAGTCCACGAAATTACGCATTTTTATTCAGATAAAACGAGTTTTTTAAAATTTATTTTTTGCTATGAGCTACGAGCTATGAGATGTGAGCATTTTATCACGAATTATAAAAAAACTTTAGTCCTTAGTCTTTAGACTTTAGTCTTTTTTTATGGCGTTCCGGCAAAGCCGTCGGGCTTTCCGCTATATCTTTGCTCGCTCCATTTCCGTCTCGCTTACCAAAAATCAGACCTCGGCACTTCGACAAGCTCAGTGACCTCGCCCCGTTCCCGAAACTCGTTCCCGTTCCCGCTCGCAAAGGATGCCGCTCCAATCCCTAACGCATTGGAGGCTACGAGCATTGAGCTGCGAGCCATGAGCAAGGTCACTGAGCCTGTCGAAGTGACGAACTTATGCCTTCGACAGGCTCAGGCACCGTTTGCCCAAAGCTCACGGCTCATAGCTCGTAACTAAAAAAGTTCAAAAGCCTTAGTTCAAAAGCCTTAGTCCAAAAACACCTTCTCCAAATAATGCTTCTCTATTCCATATTGCTTCTTCAAGTCTTCTATCTGTTTCAAGATAGCTTCTTTATCAACAGGAGCATCGCTCTTTCTTCCGACCAACAATATATTCTTTGGAGTGTGCTCCATCTCGATAAACTCCATTACCTGTGTCTTGTAACCGTAATATTCCATTATCAAAGCGCGAATTGCATCGGTAATCATCACCGCCTGACGTTCCAAGAAAATGCCATATCGCGTGATCGGGTCAACGACTTTCGACTTCTCCATCTCCTGACGAATCTGCTTGTGACAACAAGGCGCACATATTATTAATTTAGCACCCGACTCTATACCTTTTATAATAGCATCGTCGGTGGCGGTGTTGCAAGCATGAAGAGCGATTAAGACATCAAGTTGCTGAGTTGCTGAGTTGCTGAGTTGCTGAGAATCCGAAACATTGCAAAATGTCTGTTGTCTGTTGTCTGTTGTCTGTTGTCTATTGACTATTGGCTGATAGCTATCTATACTACTTTCCACAAAACGGAAGTCTTTTAAATTCGACTCTTTTATTATCTCATTGATTTTTACAACTAAATCAGGGCGAATCTCGACGCCTTCCATCTCGATGTCGTATTTGCATCTTTGAGTGAGATATTCATATAAAGCGAAAGTGAGATAACCCTTTCCTGCACCCATGTCGGCTATGCGAATCTTGCCATCGAACTTCACGTTCTTCATCACGCCGTCAACAATCTCAACATATTTGCAAATCTGCTTGAACTTATGCTGCATATCGGCAGTGACCTTGCCTTCGCGAGTTGTGAGACCAAGTTTAAACCACCAAGGATTGTCGGTATTTATCAAACGATTTTTGACTTTATCATGCTGAACGTTCTGCTCTCTTTGTTCCTTGACAGCTTTTGTCATCACTGTCGCTTTACCTTTTTTACTAATAAGAAGAGTTGTATCTTCTGTCAAAGTAAACAATGAAGCATTGAGAAACACATTTGGAACCAATTGATTTATCACCTCAAGAGTCTGCTCTGCGTCATAGTTTTTGGTTTCGTCCCTTCTCTCGTAACGATATGTGAAAGAAAACATCTTCTCGTTTTTCAAGATGATAGGCTTGACATAGACGTTATTCAAATTAGCTCTTGGCTCTTGGCTCTTGGCTCTTGGCTTCGACAACGTCAATTTAACGAAACTGCCATCATTTAATGATGATTGTAATTTATCTATGAATTTTTGCATATTCTTTATGTCAACGGACAACGGTCAACAGACAACTGTCTTTGTCCAAGTTTTTTTAAAGTTCGTTTTAAACCGAAGTGCAAATCTACACATTTTTTGTGGACTCTGTCGTACCTACGGCACTTTTTATGATAAACTACACTCATTTTCACAGGCGTTTCGTGCTTTGCACTTCACACCTGCCTATTGTCTTACGTCCCGACTTATTTTGAGTTGAAAACTGAAAGTTGAAAATTGAAAGTCAGCAATCAATGTCAATAGTCAGAGTTCTTAGTTCTTAGTTCTTAGTTCTTAGTTCTTAGTTAAAAGTCTGTTGTCTGTTGTCCGTTGACTGTTGTCAGCCGAAGGCTAATGAAATTTTGTCAGTGTCATTTTGTGGCATATTGTTTGACATTCGAGAAGCATAAAATTAACAACAATTAAAAAATACAGATATGCAAACAGGTTCAATAGGTGTAAAAACGGAAAACATTTTCCCTGTAATCAAAAAGTTCTTATATTCTGAAAACGAGATATTTTTACGCGAAATCGTAAGTAATGCAGTCGATGCGACAAACAAACTCAAGACTCTTGCATCGGCAGGCGAATTCAAAGGCGAACTCGGCGACCTCACCGTAAAAGTCGAGATCGACAAACAAAAAAAGACATTGACAATTCGTGACAACGGCATCGGCATGACAAGCGATGAAGTCGACAAATACATAAACCAAATAGCTTTCTCTGGCGCGACAGAATTCGTTGAGAAATTCAAGACACAGACAGAAGCAGAAGCCGCTAACATCATCGGTCACTTCGGATTAGGATTCTACTCATCATTCATGGTCTCCAACAAAGTGGCTCTCATCTCCAAGTCATTCAGACAAGCCGAAGACGAAAAAGGCGTCATCTGGGAATGCGACGGCAGCCCAGAATACACAATGAACGAAATACCAAAAGGAAACCGCGGAACAGACGTCATCCTCTATATCTCCGACGATTGCGCCGACTTCCTCGAAGAAAGCAAAATCCGTGAATTGTTAAACAAATACTGCAAGTTCTTATCAGTGCCAATTCAATTTGGAACAAAAAACGTTGAAGAAATCATCGAAGGCGAGAACGACGAAGACGGCAAGCCAAAGACAAAAACCGTAGAAAAACCTTGGATTATCAACGATGTAGCTCCACTCTGGAAGAAGTCACCATCATCGATAGAAGACAAAGAATACGACGACTTCTATCACGTCTTGTATCCAATGAACTTCGAGACACCTTTGTTCCACATCCACCTCAACGTCGATTATCCTTTCAACCTGACAGGTATCTTATATTTCCCAAAAATCAAGAACAGATATGAATTCCAACGTAATAAGATCCAGCTCTATTGCAACGAGGTGTTCGTCACAGACTCTGTCGACGGCATCTTGCCAGAGTTCTTGACAATGCTCCACGGCGTCATCGACTCTCCAGACATTCCATTGAACGTCAGCCGTTCATTCTTGCAAAACGACCAGAATGTCAAGAAGATTTCAGGTTATATCACCAAGAAAGTCGCTGAAAAACTAGAAGAACTCTTCAAGAAAGACCGCGCAGAATACGAAAAGAAATGGGATGACATCAGCGTCTTCATCGAATACGGAATGATAGCAGACCCTAAGTTCTTCGAGAGAGCAGAAAAATTCATGCTTTTGAAAGACACCGAAGGCAAATATTACACTTTGGAAGAATACAAAAAGCAAATCGAAGAAAATCAGAAGAATAAAGACGGCAGACTCGTTTATCTATATGCAACAAACGCTGACGAACAATACAGCAACATCGAAAATGCGAAGAGCAAAGGTTACAACGTTCTTTTATTAGACGGCATCCTCGACGCACATTTCATCAGCACTTTGGAACAAAAATACGGCGACTGCCAATTCGCTCGCGTTGACTCAGCTTCTATCGACAAACTAATTGAGAAAGAAGAAGAATCAAAAGAGTCGAAACTCAACGACGAACAAAAAGAATCTGTCAAGAAAGCTTTTGAAGAAATCATCGACAAGACATCATTCAACGTAGAATTCAGCAACTTAAACGAAACCGACGCTCCTGTTGAAGTAATTCAAAACGAATTCATGCGTCGTATGAAAGAGATGAGTGCGATGAACGGCATGTCGATGTGGGGCGGAATGCCAGACAGCTACACTCTTATGCTCAACGCCAACAACCCAGTCATCGCTGGTCTTGTAGATAAAAACGAAGAAGAACAGAAGAACACAATTCATCAGTTGTACGACTTAGCACGTCTTTCAAAGAACTTATTGAAAGGCAAGGATTTGAATGAATTTGTCAAGAGAAGTTTTAACGAGATTTAAGCATTGAGCCAAGAGCTATGAGCTACGGGCAAAGCTCACAACTCATAGCTCACTGCTCACAGCAACAAAAAAAAGGAGAAAATATGAAAAACAAAAACACCATTATTTTAATCGTTGGCGTCGTTGCCTTGATAGTTTTCTGGTTTATCGGAAAATACAACGGCTTGGTCAACAAGGAAGAAAACGTAAATTCAAAATGGGCACAGGTTGAGAACGTTTACCAACGTCGTGCCGACCTCATTCCTAATCTCGTGGCAACAGTGAAAGGCTACGCAGAACACGAACAACAAGTTTTGACAGATGTCATAGAAGCTCGCGCAAAAGCAACATCAGTCAATTTCAATGCCGACAATATGACAGAAGAAAACATCAAGGCATTCCAAGCAGCACAAGACCAATTGTCAGGCGCATTGTCAAGATTGTTAGTCACAGTAGAGAAATATCCAGACTTAAAAGCGAACCAAAACTTTATGGAGTTACAAGCACAACTTGAAGGCACAGAAAACCGCATCGCTGTTGAAAGAAAGAACTTCAACGATGCAGTGAAAGACTACAATGCAACATTACGCAGATTTCCTACCAACATAGTTGCCAATATGTTTGGTTTCGAGAAGAAAGCATATTTCGAGGCAGCGGCAGGAGCTGCAGTAGCACCAAAAGTTGAATTTTAAAAATTAAACATAATGACATCAAGAACATTCTTTTCAAAGGAAGAGCAGCAGATGATAGTAGCTGCCATCAAGGAAGCGGAGCTCAACACCTCCGGTGAGATAAGAGTGCATATTGAGAATCATTGTAAAGAAGAGGCACTGGAGCGCGCGGCAGAGTTGTTTTACGATTTAAAGATGGATCGTACTGCCGCGCACAACGGCATCTTGTTCTACCTCGCCGTCAAAGACCGTAAATTCGCCATCATCGGCGACGAAGGCATCAACAAAAACGTCGAACATGACTTCTGGAACGACATCAAAGACGAGATGATTTCAAACTTCAAAGAAAACAAATTCGCTGAAGGACTCATCGCCGGCATATTGAAATGCGGAAAAAAACTAAAAGAATATTTCCCTCATCAAAGCGATGACGTCAACGAACTGAGTGATGAGATTTCGTTTAATTAAGTCACCAAGTAGGGACGCGATTCATCGCGTCGTAAGACTTAAGAATTAAGAGTTAAATAAAAAGATTAGTGTTCAATTCGTGCTTATTAGTGGACTGTTATGAATAAAAAAACTTCGTGTCATTTAGTGAATTTTCGTGGACAAAAAATCACAACATTATTTTTATTGTTATTCGTGGTTTTTGCATGTCACGCTCAGCAAATACCGAGCCGTCCTACTCCACCGCGTCTGGTCAACGACTACACGAATACTCTTAGTTCTTCGCAGGAATATTATCTCGAACAGAAGTTGAGAAACTATAACGACACAACGTCCACACAAATCGCCGTGGTATTCGTCAACGACCTTCAAGGCACAACAGCAGCCGACTTCGCATACCAACTCGGAGAGCAATGGGGCGTCGGAACAAAAGAAAACAACGGCATCGTTATACTTGTAAAACCAAAGAACGAAACCAAAGGCGAAGTATTCATCAGTGTCGGTTACGGACTTGAACAATATGTACCTGACGCCATGGCGAAACGCATCATCGAGAACCAGATGATTCCAAATTTCAAAAACAACGATTACTTCACTGGCGTCAACAATGCCATCGATTCCATAATAAAACTAGCATCAGGAGGATTCTCTTCTGACGGTGACGAAGAAGACCCCGCATTTGTAGCACTGATGATAATCATCATCGGAATGATAATGATGATTTTATACATCAGTTTCATCGGAAAAGCCGGCACTACCATTTCTTCCAAAGGAGACAGTTCTTCTTTCTGGAGAACATTATTCTGGCTCAGTGTTTTAAGCGACAACAGCGACAGACACCGTCATCACGACCACCACGATTACTGGGGCGGATTCTCAGGCGGTTCCGGAGGTTTTGGCGGAGGCGGAAGTTTCGGCGGTTTCGGTGGAGGAAGCTTCGGTGGCGGAGGCGCAGGCGGAAGCTGGTGATATTATATTAGGAATTGTGGATTTGAGGTAATTTTACCTTTAGTCTTTTGTCATTAGACTTTAGTCATTTTTTTCCTATATTTGCATTATGAATTATGAATTGTGAATTATGAATTCAAAAAGCGTCATATCATTTAAGGAAGCTGCTATCTATCAGCACAAAAGATGTATTTTAAAAGATGTCAATTTTGAAATAGGCGAAGGCGAGTTCGTTTATCTCATCGGCAAAACCGGCAGCGGAAAATCATCGTTGCTAAAGACATTATACGCCGACCTCCCTGCCAAAGAAGGTGAAGTCAACATCGCTGGATATGACCTGCTTAAGATGAAAAAACGTGACATTCCAATGCTGAGAAGAAAGATCGGCATCGTTTTCCAAGACTTCCAACTTTTATACGACCGCAGCGTTGAAGATAATCTTTCTTTCGTATTAAACGCAACAGGATGGAAAGACAAGACTGCCATCTCAAAAAGAATCGATGAAGTGTTGCAACAAGTCGGACTTCCACACAAACGCAAGTCAATGCCACACCAACTATCTGGCGGCGAACAACAAAGCGTCGCTGTAGCGAGAGCTCTGCTCAACGACCCTGCCCTGATTCTCGCCGACGAACCAACTGGCAACCTCGACCCAGAAACCACCAACGACATCATGAACCTGCTCCTCGACATCAGCGCAAAAGGAAAGACAATACTGATGGCAACACATAACTACAACCTCATCTTGAAATATCCTTCAAGAATCATCAAATGCGACGAAGGAACGGTGATTGATAAGACAACAAATAAATAGTCAACAGACATCTGTCAACGGACAACAGACCTTTGGCATGCTGAGTCTGAGTCAATAGTCTGAGTCATATAGACTTCAAACGTCTCTTCAGAAAACACTTCGTTTTCCTTAAAATATTCGTGGAAAACAGGCAGCATCTCAAGGTCGCCGCGAAGAATCTTATGTGTATTGAAAACACTTCTGAACAACCAGTTCATAAAGTCGGAATTCAACAGACTAACGAGTTTGGAATATGAGACAGGGAAATCGTCCTTTAACACAAAGACATTTGCGCTATTCAAAACATAACGCTGCTCTGTGTCGTGAAAACAGACTATCTTATTCGAGATAAAACGATAAATTATTTTATTTGGAGATTTATAAAGTCTCAAGTCTGCCACCTGACGGCATCCTTCTAAATTTTCATTAACAAATAATGACGGCTCTGCCATTTTGTCCCTAAAAACATCCTTGCCTCTGAAAATCGGGACTAAACCTTCAGTCCTTTCCTTGCTACACAACTTCTCATTATTGCCAGTAATTATTCCTAACGCCCATTCTGCATTGTCTTTCAACGTGATATGCGGCAAAGAATAAACCTGTCGTATTATATCATTCTCTTTCTCTTCTATATGAAAATTAAAGATATGTTTTGGAACATTGAGAAATCCCTCCTGCGAACGCAAATGTTTTTTAACATTATAAATCTCACATTGTATTTGGCTATTAGCTGTTGGCTGTTGGCTGTTAGCTTTAGTCGCTACAAATGCAACAGCCTTTGTCATCAAACCCTTAAAGGCTTTCCCATAATCAACAAGTCGACTTATATTTAAAGTCAGAAGCGACTTGCGAGCATCTTCAAAAGTCGTGATGTTAAAGAAAGAATCCGGCATTAACATTCCAATCTCACCATCTTCTTTTAACATTTTAAGGCAAGCGAAATAAAACAAAGCCGAGGTGTCGATGCTACTTCCAGAATTATATAAAGACGAGTATCTTAATCTATCTACCTTATTGATTTTCTTTCCCCAAGGCGGATTGGTGAAGATATAGTCAAACTTTTGGTTCTTGGTTTTTGACTTTTGGCCAAGGAAATCGGCGCAGATGATGTTATCGCTTTCGTAACCGCTAATCTCTTTGATTCTCTTCTTCGTAATCTCAACAGCATTCTCGTCAACGTCAAAACCGTAAACATTTTCTGGAGAAATTCCTTTCTTTATCGCTTCTATGATAAAATTTCCAGAACCACAGCAAGGATCCAAGAATGTCTTACCTTCAACATCAACAATATCTTTCATCATATCCTCAACTATGTATTGAGGAGTGTAATAAATCCCCTCCTTATTTTTGTAAGACTCTGATAATGAAGATTCGTATTTAGAAGAAATGAGGTCACCAGACATAGAAGATTTCAAAGCATTCCTTACCTCCTTCGACAGGGAATTATGATTATGCAAATCTTTGTACTGCTTATTTGCACGAGAAGACAACTTCTTGCTATTCAAGAAATTATTTCTGAAGTCATCAATATCTTTTTGTGTAAGAAAATTATTCGTCTTTTGCAAAGAGCCGTCCTTAATCCAATTATGAATACTCACTGCAGAAACATTCAGTTGCTCAGCAGCTTCTTTAATCGTTATCTTTTTCAACTCATAATCCATAATGCTCATAGCCCAATGCTCACGGCTCACAACTAATTCTCAATCAATTTCAACAAAAGGTCTGTAGCTTCTTCTATATTGTAGAAGTTCTTCATATTCTTTCTTCTACGTTCAATCTGATGAGCGTCGAATCTGCGTGGCATCAACTCATCAACGGCAAAACGTATCGCATTCTGGTCATTGACGACATAACACAATCCATTGACGTCCAACCCATCGACCATCTTATCATTAACGAGACAGAAACGACCGTTATACAATATGTTTAACAATTTCAGTTTAAGACCTGTAGCTTGTTCTGTCACCAGAATATTGATATGAGCATGACGTATCAAGTCAAATAAAGTCTGATCATCTGGACTATCAATAAGTTCCACATTATCGACATCCTCTATCATCTTCACAAGATGCTGTGGCGGATTCATGCCTGCGATCTTCAGTTTCACGTCTATTTTCTTAAATGTCTCGACAAGATATTCAGCTGCAGAATAATTTTCCGCCAATGAAAGATTTCCGTGATACAAGACATAATCGCTGCTGCCTTCTATGATATCGACTTCAGTATAAGCATTATACGCTGTCAGTTTATGTACATTCTTATATTTCTCAGAAAAATATTCATAATCCTTTTGAGATATCGCCAATATCGCCTTCGCCTTATGCAAGATAGCTTCAAAGTCCTTCAGTTTCGCAACTTCCTGTCTCAAATAGAGTTTCTTCTTAGAATCCACTTCCACATTTGCTAGATGCTCATAATTTTCATGTTCTATATTATGCGCTCTCACTATGACATTTCTGTCCTTAAACTCATCATACATCAAGACTCCGCAGCAATGCAATCCTTCCAAAAGAATAGGATAATCGTCCTTCAAAAGATTGTTTCTCAGCTCTTCGCAATCACGCGAACACACTATATACGGCGTTGAATTGAACAATCTAGGGACGTTAGAATCTCTCTTATAATAATTTACGGAATGACAGAAACTCTCAAGATATTCAGAGTGTTCGCGTCCGTATTCGAAACAATGCAAATGAATTTTAACGCCTCGTTCCGACAACGCCTTTATTCTAAAGAAAACGTCAATAACGCCGCCGTAATTGGCAGGATATGGAATGTCAAAACTGACGATATGCAGATGTCTATCAGATATATTGCTCATAAATTTTTATTAATGTTTGTTCTTCATTTTCCCAACACAAATCCTGTGCTGCTGTGTTAAGATTGTTTTTCCATATTTTCAAAGTCTCTTCATCAGAAAGGACTTCCTTAATCTTTTCGGCTATATGTTCAGGATTATGCTCCTCGATGAATGTACCGATGTTATATTCTCTGATAATTCTTTCTATCTCTGTAAGATGCGACGCAATGATTGGCACATTGGCTTGAATGTAGTCGAATAATTTGTTTGGCAGACTGAAGAGATAATTCAGATTATTAGGCTTATCAAGAGTGAAACCGACTTCTGCCAGACGTGTTATCGCCATCATGTCTTTATACGGCATGCGAGGGAAGAAACGCACTTTGTCGTCCCAATTATTTTCCTTAACCTTTTGTTTTAAAATTGGAAGTACATCACCTCCACCGATTATCAACAAGATACAATCGTCGAGATACTGCATCGCATCGACGAGTTCTTCAGAACCACGATGTATGTTGATTCCCGAACCTTGAAGTATGAGTATATGCTTGTCGGCAGGAAGATTCAACGCCTCTCTTGTGGCAGGTTCCGGCAGCATCTTACGCATCGGAATATTTCTAATCACATGAACCTTAATGCCGTATTTCTCACGAAACAGATTCGCTATAGATTCGTTTACGGTAATCATCTCCTTCATCTTAGGCAAGACGAACTCTTCAATCTTACGCCAGACTTTCTGCACTTTAGGACGGCTCACGAGTTCAGGCACTTCTGTAAAATACTCGTGACTGTCGTAAATCAGTTTTATCCTCTTTATCTTCGAAATAAGAAAAGAAGGCAACAAGGTATCTAAATCGTTTGACAAGAGACAGTCGGCACGATGGAAAAGCAGGAACAAGAAAAGTCTGATATTATATTCCGCATAGAAAAGAGGACCTTTCTCAAAGATGAGTCTCATCCTGTGTGAAGCATACGGACGCTCATCCATATCGGGACTTTTCCTCTGCTTACGTCCTACCAGCAGCACTTCAAAACCCGCCTTCTGAAGTGTCAAGCACGACTTGTTAACCCTCTGGTCCGTCACCAAGTCATTGATTACCGATACTATTACTCGTTTCAATTTCATTACTTTTTTGAGATTATAAAATTAAACCTTTTATGTCTTACTTTTGCAAAAAAAACTTAATTTTGAAAAAAATATTTTATGAATTCAGATTTTATAAATAGACAACAGACAACGGACAACAGACAACAGACTTTGGCCAATAACATTGTTAAAAACCAGTACTCATTGTCAGAAGCAAACACAATGGGTTTCAACATCACTGCGAAGTGTTTTTATGAAATCAACTCATTGAAAGACATAGAATATCTTATTGAAAACGATATCTTCAACAGCGACAAGACTTTGATATTAGGTGGCGGAAGCAACATTCTTTTCCAAAACGAATATTTTGACGGCACCGTGATACACTCCAACTTAAAAGGAATTACAATTTCTCCTGACGATGATGAAACTCCGCAACTTGGCGAGTCAGTGACTCAGGACCATATCATCGTACGATGTATGTCGGGAGAGATTTGGAAAGATTTCGTCGACTTCACCATTGAGAACAATCTTTACGGTCTTGAAAATCTCGTTGACATTCCTGGCAGCGTCGGCGCTTCGCCTGTCCAGAACATCGGAGCTTACGGCGTTGAGGTCAAAGACTGCATCGACTGTGTTTACACCATCGACTTGACAAACGGCGACAGAGTGATTTTCAATAATGAAGACTGTAACTTTTCTTATCGCAACAGCATTTTCAAGAAAGAAGAAAACAAGAAATATCTCATCATCGCAATTGACTTTAAGTTAAAGAAACATTCTGATTTAAAGTTGGAATACGGCAACATAAAAGATTATCTGGAAAGAAACAATATCGTCACTCCTACCCTTTCTGATGTTGCCAATGCGATTAAGACTATTCGCGCCGAGAAACTTCCAGAAGTAGGCGTCGTCGGCAGCGTCGGCAGTTTCTTCCAAAATCCAATAGTAGAGGTTGAGACATTCAATCGACTTAAAGACATTTATCCTGAGATGCCGTCATATCCTAATGAAAACGGCGTGAAGATTCCTGCAGGATGGCTTATCGACCAATCCGGTTGGAAAGGATATAAAGAAAACCACGTTGGAGTCTGGGACAAACAAGCTTTGGTATTGGTTCATTACGGCGGCGGCAAACCAGAAGAGATACTTGAACTGATGAGAAAAATTCAAGACAGCGTGAAAGAAAAATTCGGTATTGAGATAAAACCTGAAGTCAATATCGTGTAGTTTTGTTTTCTCCACGGATCACGAGCATCTACGCGGATTTTCACTATTATAAAAACAAAAAAAGAGACGCATCAAATTCTTCTACGAATTGTGATACGTCTCTACTCTTTTTTTGAATTCTAGAGCTCTAAAATTCTAGAATTCTAGAGTTTTAAAATTCTCTTAACAGTTTCACCGTTCTCTGTAACAACCTTCACGAAGTAGATGCCGCTATTAAGATTTGTAATATCAATGCATATTGTCTGTTGTCTGTTGTCTGTTGACTGTTGTCCAACAATAACGCCAGTTATTGTGTAAACGACCACTTCCTCAACTTCCATTTCTGCTTCAATATAAAGTTTGTCATTGACAGGATTTGGATACATATTGATTGATGATGTCACTTCTTCAATGCCTTCGCCTGGTTCTGGTTCTTCCTCAACGCCTTCAACGATTGAGATAACACAAGAAGACTCTGCTCCGAAATCGCCTGCTCCATTATAAACGACTTTTCCTTTTGAATTCAAGATTCTATAGAAACCATCGCCATATTGGCAACAGATGCCATTAGATTTAGAATCCTTGATAACGAATTTAACACATTCACCCATAGGGACTTTAACACTAGTTCTATGTAATTCTATTGCTACTTGACCTTTTAAATTTTCATAAGGACCACCTGATGCCAATACTGAATAGTCAGAACCCAACAATTCCCAAGTGATTTGTGATCCATATTTATCTTGTACAACTTCTATTGTCATCTCTGTTTCTGCAGATTCTGTCTTATACTCAACCCAGCCTTCTTTCTTTACCGACAAACTCTTGCTTTCTTCATATTTCTCACCATTAGCCTCAACGATTTTCACATTGACATTATGTGAACCTTCTGTCATATCCACATTAAAAGCGACTTTAAATGTCTGTCCTGAAGCAGCATTGCCTTCCCATGTCTTTACAACTGGCTCTGCATTGTCGACAGATACTTCAAACTTCAACGAAGTAAGTTCAGCAACACCGCTGTTATTTATAACGATGTCCATTGGTTGAGTTGCTGAGCATGAAAATGCTGACGATGCGCCAACTGACAACATTGTTGGATGGATATTTTCATCTACTGCAGAGATATAATGCAACTTATTGGCATTGAGAACAGGAGTTGTTGATTCGTCTTCATTTTTTGTTTCTGTCACGAAAGCAACAAATTCAATATCATCGATGTCGACATCAAAGCTACCGATTTTTGCAGGTATGTCATATTCGTAAGTCTTGGTGATGAAAGTGCCTGCTGTTGTAGGTGCTATATCTTCTCCCCATGTAGGTGTGATAGCATCGCGGAAAGCATGCATATGGCGATATTGACCACCAACAACCTGAGCTGGATTCAAATGTGAACCATTTTGATATGCTATAATATTATCTTGCAACATCACAACATTAAGATAATTAGTTTCCGAAACGCTGTTTGCTGTATAATAAACTTCAACAGTGACAGTAGCTTTGCGAGCATCTTTATCTATAACGACTTGACCTGCGACATTACATTCTGCCATTTGTTCAACTTGTTGTTCCACATAAAGGCTCCATGTGTCACGACCGACAGCCTTATTTGCAAGTCTATTTACATTGCCAGTAGGGAAAGAGTTTACTTTTGCGCCTATTATATTTCCATCTTCTGTTCTAAAATCTATAGATGCGTCATTAGCATAACCACCTGTATGAATATTAAGCACGAATAATCTGTCTTGATACTTAGCTGCCAATTCATTGGCTATTCTATGACCATCTGGACAATAACCGCAATATACTCCTGTATATTCCTCAATAATCACGTTTCTTTTATAAGGATCTGTAGAAACCAGATTCTGAGCTTTTAATGTTGTTGCCAAAAGTAAAAACAACAAAATAGTAGAAATTCTTTTCATCGTTAAAGTATTTTAGTTTATAATTTTTCTATGCGCAAATATAATAAAAAAACTGTGAATTTCTCCACAGTTTTTTTTATTAACTCTGACTCCGACTCTGAACTATCAGCGTCTGTGTCTGTGTCTGTGTCTGTATCAACAGTCAGTGTCTTAATCATTATATTCCGCTAAGATTCCAGCGACTTTGTCAGCTGTCACGCGACCGTATACTTTATCGCCGATCATCATAACAGGAGCCAAACCGCAGGCACCGACGCAGCGTAAGCAGTTCAATGAGAACTTGCCGTCTGCTGTTGTTCCGCCTACTTGTATTGCGAGTTGACGTTTCAATTCATCGATGACTTTCTCTGCACCGCGAACGTAACATGCTGTACCCAAACATACTGAGATTGGGAAACGGCCTTTTGGTGTCATAGTGAAGAAAGAATAGAATGAAACGATGCCATATACTCTTGCTACTGGAATATGCAATTCTTCTGCTACCAATTCTTGTACTTCTGCTGAAAGATAACCGAATTCGCCTTGAACTTTATGAAGCACGTTAATGACTTCACCTGGTTCGTTGTTGAAAGATTTACAAACACCTTTCACGAAGTTTATCTTGGATTCTGATAATTTTATAACTGCCATAATATTTACATTTTAATCATTAAACAAATAACACTTTTTATTCGCCAATCTCGACATGGTCTGATTTGTCGAAGTAGTGTGTATGTAAAAGTTCATGTGATTTATGTCCACATGGTTCTCCAAGATATTCCTTATACAATTTGATGATTGAAGGATTTTCGTGTGACTTACGAATTGGTTTGTTGCGATCTTCTTCGTATGTAGCCTCGAAACGTTTCTTGATGATTTCGCTGTTGCCATGGTGATAAGGCTGACCAGCGCCGCCGATACAACCGCCAGGACATGCCATGACTTCGATAGCGTGGAATTGTTCCTTGCCTTCGCGTACTCTTTCGAGCAATGTGCGAGCGTTCTTCAAGCCGTGAGCGATACCGATGTGAATTGGAGTTCCGTTGAAGTCGACCCAAGCATCGCGGATGCCTTCAAGACCGCGCAATTCTGTGAAGTCGATTTTTTCAAGTTTCTTGCCTGTGAACACTTCGTATGCTGTACGAGCAGCTGCTTCAATAACGCCGCCTGTAGCACCGAAGATAACAGCAGCACCTGTTGATTCGCCGAGTGGGTCGTCGAAGTCTGCTACTGGCATTTCTTTAAGGTCTAAGTTGAATTGTTTAATCAAACGAGCCAACTCACGTGTTGAGAGAACGTAGTCAACATCTGGATTGCCGTTTACGTAGAACTCTTCACGTTTGCATTCATATTTCTTAGCCAAACATGGCATGATAGAAACGACTACCAAGTCTTCACGTTTGATGCCCATCTTTTCTGCCCAATAGCTCTTAGCGATAGCGCCGAACATCTGTTGTGGTGATTTTGCTGTTGATGGAACGTCGAGCATATCTGGGAAGTTATGTTCAAAGAAGTTAACCCAGCCAGGGCAGCATGATGTCAATATTGGGAGACGAACTGATTTGTCGCCTTTTGTAAATCTGTCAATACGTTGGAGCAACTCTGTGCCTTCTTCCATGATTGTAAGGTCAGCTGCGAAGTCGGTGTCGAATACATAGTTGAAACCGAGTTGACGCAATACAGCTGCGAGTTGACCTGTAACGATAGTACCTGGTACCATGCCGAATTCTTCGCCGATGGCTACGCGTACTGCAGGAGCTGTTTGTACTACGACAGTCTTCTTAGGGTCGTTGATAGCCATCATGACTTTGCGTGTGTCATCGACTTCACTCAAAGCGCCGACAGGACATACTTGAACACATTGACCGCACATTACGCATGGAGAATCGATCATATCTTGTTCGAATGCTGGAGCTACTACAGCTTGGAAACCGCGGTTTACTGCTGAAAGCGCGCCAACACTTTGGATGTTGTTACATACGTTTTCGCAACGGCGGCACATGATACATTTGTCGACGTCACGGATGATTGAAGGTGACATATCGACGCGATATGTTGATTGTTCGCCTTTGTAAGGTATTTCGCGGATACCGAGAGTTTGTGCCAATTTCTGCAATTCGCATTGACCAGACTTAGAACATGTGAGACAGTCTGTTGGGTGGTCTGAGAGAATCAGTTCAACCACTGTACGGCGAGCGTTGATGACGCGTTGTGAGTGTGTCAACACTTCCATGCCTTCCACGCAGTCTGTAGCACATGCTGGAGCGAGGTTACGACGTGGTCTGCCGTTGAAATCCTTCACGACTTCAACAACGCAAACGCGGCAACCGCCTGGTTTGTTTTCAAAATTCATTCCTTCCAATTCAAAATAACACAAGGTAGGAATATGAATACCAGCTTGGCGAGCTGCTTTTAAGATAGTTGTGCCTTCTGCAACTTCTATCTGTTTGTTATCTATAGTGAGTTTTATCATTTTAATGTCCCTTTCTAATATTACTTGATTGAGATTGCACCGAACTTACATTTTTCATAACATGCACCGCACTTGATACACTTGAGGTTGTCGATGTGATGTGCCAATTTCTTTTCTCCAGAAATAGCATCTTGTGGACATACGCGTTTACATGCGCCACAGCCGATACACTTAGTAGGATCGATTTCGTAGCTCATCAATGACTTACATGCGCCAGCGCGACATTTCTTGTCAACGACGTGTTCTACGTATTCATCCCAGAAGTTATCTAATGTAGAAAGAACTGGGTTTGGTGATGTCTGACCTAAACCGCACAATGCTGTATCTTTGATAACATCAGCAAGGTTACGTAATTCTTGAAGGTCTTGCATTGTTCCGTTGCCTTTGGTAATCTTGTCGAGGATTTCGAGCATACGTTTGTTGCCGATACGACAAGGTGAACATTTACCGCAGCTTTCTTCGCAAGTAAATTCGAGATAGAACTTAGCGATAGCTACCATACATGATGTCTCGTCCATAACGACCAAACCGCCTGAACCCATCATTGAACCTGCAGCCATCAAACTTTCATAGTCGATAGGAGTATCCAAGTGTTTGCTTGTCAAACATCCGCCTGAAGGACCGCCAGTCTGAACAGCCTTGAATTGACGATTGTTCTTGATACCGCCACCGATTTCATATATAATATCACGGAGTGTTGTTCCCATTGGGACTTCAATCAAACCTACGTTATTGATTTGACCTGCCAAAGCGAACACCTTAGTTCCTTTTGATTTTTCTGATCCTATGCCTGCAAACCAGTCGGCACCTTTTGTGATGATGATTGGTATGTTAGCGAATGTTTCAACGTTGTTAACGTTAGTTGGTTTATTCAAATAACCTGACACTGCTGGGAATGGTGGCTTGAATGTAGGTTCGCCACGTTGGCCTTCCATTGAATGGATGAGAGCTGTCTCTTCACCGCATACGAAAGCACCTGCACCATAACGCAACTCAATGTCGAAGTCGAAACCGCTGCCGAGGATGTCTTTTCCTAACAAACCATATTCTCTTGCTTGACCTAATGCGATTTGCAAGCGTTCGATAGCGAGAGGATATTCAGCGCGGATATATACGAGACCTTTAGTAGCACCGATAGCGTAACCGCATATTGCCATAGCCTCGATGATTGAGTGAGGGTCGCCTTCCATGATAGAACGGTCCATGAATGCACCTGGGTCGCCCTCGTCAGCATTACATACTACATATTTTTGATCTGCTTCGTTCTTTGCGCAGAGACCCCATTTTACGCCTGTTGGGAAACCAGCGCCGCCTCTACCACGAAGTCCTGATGCTGTGACTTCTGAAATGACTTCTTGTGGTGTCATCTCTGTCAAGCACTTGCCGAGTCCTTCATAACCGTTACGTGCGATGAATTCGTTGACATCTTCTGGATTGATGAAACCGCAGTTACGCAATGCTATACGAAGCTGTTTCTTGTAAAATCCCATGTGTTTAGAGTCTTCAACATGTTCATTGGTCTCTGGATCTAAATAAAGAAGGTCTTTTACTTTGCAACCTTGTACGATATGTTCATCAACGATTCTTTGAACGTCTTCTGGTTTTACCTGTGTATAGAAAGTGTTGTCAGGTATCATTTTGACGATAGGTCCCTTTTCGCAGAATCCGAAGCATCCTGTCTTGATAACCAAGACATCATCTTGCAAGCCTTTTTCTTTTAATATAGTGTTAAAGTTTGCAACTATCTCGTCACTTGCTGATGACTTACATCCGGTACCACCGCAGCAAAGCACATGCATTTTGACTTTTGATACTTCACTATCAGCTATGGCATCTTGAATCTGTGTCAACGCTTCCGGATTTTCACTCTTTTCGCGAAGGTCGAGATTTGACTGGAACTTTTCTTTCATAGCTCTCAGTTCTGCTAATGATTTTACTTTTGCCATTTTATTTAATGTTTGTTAATGAATGTATGAGGGAGCAAATGTAATAAATCATTTTATCTTTTCAAATCTTTTTTGAAAAAAAATCACAAGAAAAAAAATACAATTGAAGACAACGGACTACAGACAACTGACTACAAAAAAAAGTCAACATTACTGTTGACTCTTATTACCGACCGCCGACCGCTGACTAAACTCGCATCCGCAGTATCTTTGGTTGTAGAAGTTATATTCTTTTATAATCTGTATCCTTCTTTCGCTAAGTCCGCCTTTTCTCCAGTTCTGCGCCCAATACGTCACATCCGGATAATGACTCTGCGCATAAAGTCCTGCCTCTTCTATTTGTTGCAGCGACTTCCATCGGCTCGATGCCAATGTCGTTGTGATAACACTTATTCCTCTTTCGTGAGCATATTTCGCCGACTCTAAAAGTCGAAGTTTAAAACACTTCAAGCAGCGACTTCCTCTCTCAGGTTCGTTCTCCAGACCCTGCATCTCGGCAAGCCACGCCTCGTGATTATAATCTGCGTCTACAATCTCAAGTCCGAGACTCTCCGCATAGCGCGTACATTCGTCTTTTCTTATCAGATACTCCTCTTCAGGATAAATGTTAGGGTTGCAATAAAAAATAAGAGGCATGATGCCATTTTGCATCATGCACTCTATTATAGCAGATGAACAAGGTGCACAGCAAGTATGGAGAAGAACTTGCTTAACTCCGCCTGGTGCCTCTATGTTCAGTCTTTTATTCAATTCAGTAATTATTTTTTAACAACTTTTTGAACAGATGTTGAGCCGTTGCTGTGTAATCTTACGAAGTAGATACCAGCTTCGTATTCTTTCATGTCGATAGCTAAAGAGCCACGAACTTCTGTAGCGAATAATTCTCTGCCGCAGATGTC
>JAZOSA010000010.1:0-59864 GCA_045656905.1 Bacteroidales bacterium | reverse complement strand
ACTTGGACTTGGCATCTTCGTCGGATTAGTATCGGCATACTTCATGTATATTTATTTCAAAGTCGACAAGAGATTTAAGAAGATAGAATCGCCATGGATGAGATTCGCCTTAGGCGTCAGCGGCCTAGGCATCTTGATTTTTATCTTCCCTGCCTTATATGGTGAGGGTTACGAAGCCATCAACGCCGCTCTCAACAACGACAACTCAATCTTGTTTGAAAACGAAATATTCTCAAGCTTCCAGAGTAACAAATGGGTCATCCTAGCATTAATGCTGGTGATAATTTTACTTAAGGCTTTCGCCACCTCGTTCACCTTCGCTGCCGGCGGCGTGGGAGGCACCTTCGCTCCTGCATTGTTCCTAGGCGCATTCTCTGGAATGTTCTTCGCAACGCTCGTCAATACCATCGGCATTGGCGACCTCAACATCACCAACTTCGCTCTCGTGGGCATGGGAGGCGTCATCGCGGGAATGCTGCACGCACCGCTGACCGGCATCTTCCTCATCGCTGAGATCACAAACGGATACTCGCTCATGGTGCCAATGATGATTGTATCAGCAATGTCGTACGCCATCAACAGAGTGTTCTTCAAAGATTCTATATATACCAAAGCAGTGAGCGACAAAGGCGTCCGCGTGACACACAACAAAGACGTCAGCATCTTGAATATGATTACCGTCAACAAACTCATCGAGACTAACTTCAAGACGATACGCCCTAATCAGACACTGCGCGACTTGCTTCCAATAATATCATCTTCAACGAGAAACATTTATCCTGTCGTAGATGAAAACGGCAACTTCAAAGGTCACGTGCTTTTCGATTCAATACGCAAAATCATCTTCGACCCTGAACAATACGACACTTCAATAGAAGACATTATGCTGTTGCCAGATTACCTCGTCACTACAGAAGACAGCGCAGAAGAAGTCGTCAAGAAATTCGAACGCTCAGGAAACTATAACATCGCCGTCGTCGATGGAAAGAAATACCTCGGTTATATCTCAAGAGCTCTGATATTCACAACATATCAAGCAACATTGAAAGAGATTTCGGATGATTAATGACTAAAGACTAAAGACTAAAGACAAAGGGCATTAAAAAACTTTAGTCATTAGACCTTAGCCATTAGTCAATAAACAACGAATTATGAGTTACATTAAAAAAATAAAAGAATTATACAAAGACCCGAAATACACTTCAACGATTGATGTTGGATTGTTTATCGTATTGATATTCTCTTTCCATTTCTTGTATTTAGGTTGGCAAGCGACTGGTTATTTCCCGATTGGCAATCTTATCGACAGACTTTTTGATTCAGCATCGACATTATTATTCAACCAAAGCTGCTGGGTGTTGGAGCATATTTTCAATATTGACATAATAACTCATAATCATATCATCGGCGTGATGAACAGCAACGACGCTTATTCTTTCATCAATGTCGCTCCGGAATGCACAAGTCTGAAGCAATGGATGCACTGGCTTTTCCTCATGCTTATTTTCCCTGGTCCTTGGAAACATAAAGCTTGGTATATTCCACTCGGTCTCGTCATCATCGAGTTTATCAATGTGGTGAGAGTCGTCGGAATAACATTATGCATGATACCTTTCCCTGACAAATTCGACTTCTTCCACGATTATTTCTTTAAAACATTATTCTACTTTTTCATATTTATAATGTGGGTAGTATGGGTGGAGAAGTTTTTACATAAAAAAGAAAAAATTAAAAAATAAATACTATGGATTCAAACAGCATCATTTTCGTCCTCGATGCCGGCGGCACAGGATTCAAATTTTCAGCAGTACAAAACTATAAAGAGATAATAGAAGCTTTCACTATCAAGACTGCTTCCGACACTTTAGAAGAGCAACTCAACAAAATCATCGAAGGATTCCGTCGCACTGAAGAGTTATGCGGCAGCAAGCCAGCAGCTATCAGCTTCTGTTTCCCTGGTCCAGCCGACTATCCTAACGGCATCATCTGCGACCTCGCCAACCTCCCACTTTTCAGAGGCGGCGTAGCACTTAAAGACATGCTTGAAAACGAATTTAAGGTTCCAGTATATATCAACAACGACGGCGACTTATTCGCATACGGCGAGGCATTAGGCGGCGTGCTTCCAGAAATCAACGCTATGCTTGAAAAATCTGGCAACCCTAAGAGATATAAAAACCTCGTCGGTTTGACACTCGGCACAGGCTTCGGCGGCGGCGTGGTACTCAACGGTCACTTGTTACAAGGCGACAACTCGGCAGGCGCAGAAGTATGGTGCATGAGAAACATACTTTATCCACAGACAAGTGCAGAAGACTCAATCAGCATCAGAGGCGTCCGTCGCGTTTACGCTCGCGAGGCTGGCATAGAATTCAACGAAGCTCCACAGCCATTCGACATCTACGAGATAGCTTTAGGAAATAAAGAAGGTAACAAAGAAGCTGCACTCAAAGCTTGGGACGAATTCGCAACAGTATTAGCCGACATCATCGCTAACATCGCTACAGTGATAGACGGCATCGTGGTTCTCGGCGGCGGTCTCTCAGGAGCATCAAAGATTTTCATGCCTAAAGTCGTGGAATTGCTCAACACAGCATATCCTGGATTAGACGGAAACCAAATCCCAAGAATGGAGATTTCAGCATTCAACCTCGACGACGAAGAAGGTCAAAAGGCATTCACTGCAACATCAGGCAAGATGATAAAAGTTCCATTCTCCGACAAAGAAGTATGGTACGACCCATCAAAGAAAATCGGTATCACAGCAACAAAACTCGGAACATCATCGGCTGTCTGCATCGGAGCTTATGCTTTTGCGATGAATCAATAATGTCAACAGACAACGGACAACAGTCAACAGACATTGTCCACAATTTTTGAAAGATGATAATATACAGATTTATAAATAATTAAGAATATATATGAGGAAGATAATTTTCGTTATGATATTGTTTTTATTAAGTCATTGCGGCATTATGGCGCAGGGATTTAGTCCATATCATACAAATGTCATCAAATATAACGGTTATTCTTATCCTTATTTCCCAGGTTGTGTCGAATGGGAAGACATGAATTATTCGCAACGTTTAGATTCTCTTCAGATTCCATTCGACACATTGGAAAATATCTCTACATCAAGACTGTTAGAAACTTGTCTTTATTATCCTTTCAACATAAATATCATGCTTTCCGATGATTATCTTACAGGTTTTGAAAAAGTAAGAAATAATTTTAACGGATACGCAGAATTGTTCCTACGCAGTAATTTCATTCAAGAATTGATTGATTTATACGATTCAAGAGATGTATTTTTTATTGAAGAAATTAATGACGATTATGACTGCGGTCAATACTCTTTTGATTTTATGTTTTTGGAACTATTTATACTTGAAAATATAGACCATGCGACTGAGGCGCAGCTTAATCAAATTGTTACATTAGTCAAAACAAAAAAAGCTCAACAAGAATCTCTTGAAGAATATTATAGCAACAAAGGAATAGCTGATAAAATCTTAAACAAAGCAGAAACATTAGGAATTGAAAGCAAAACTATCGAATTCGACATCAAACTATCGCCAAATCCTTTGACAAACAATCTTACTGTCAGTTATTCATTGCCGTTTGAACAACACGCCATTTTAACAATCTACGATTTTAATGGAAAAATAATAAAAAGAGAAAGACTTTATAGCGAAGAAAAAACATTGACTTTAAATCTTGAGAATCTCCATTCTGGGACTTATATCTACACCATCAATTGCGGAGATTTTTCAGAAACAGGAAAGCTGATAAAAAAATTATGACACTAAAAATAGCTTGCGTGCAGAGCGACATCATTGCACGAAATCCTTCAGAAAACTTCAAACATCTTGATGAACTTTTTACAAGAATTCAAGATGACAGAGACATTATAATTTTACCAGAGACATTTACTACAGGATTTCCTGCTGAGCCAGAATTATTTGCAGAAGATGAAAACGGCGCGACTATGACATGGATGCGACGTAAAGCAAAAGAACGGAACTGCGCTATCGTCGGGAGTTTTATAACTTCTTTTGGTCAACAGTCAACAGACAACAGTCAACAGACTTCATCCACAACTCAGCAACTCAGCAACTCAGCAACTCAGTGTCTTAAATACCACAACACTCTCGTGTGGATGAATCCTGACGGCACATATCACACTTACGACAAGCGTCATACTTTCATGGGAGGCGAGAAGGAGCAATTATGTTGCGGTCAGAATCTTACAACAATAGAATACAAAGGATGGAAGATTCGTCCTTTTGTCTGTTACGATTTACGTTTTCCGGCATGGCTTCGCAACACTTACAAAGACGGCGAATTCGGCTACGATTTGGCGATAGTGATAGCCAACTGGCCAGTGCAGAAATCATATATCTGGAACACACTTCTTTCCGCGAGAGCGATAGAAAACCAGGCTTATTTCATCGGCGTAAACCGCGTCGGCATCGACCATAACAACATCAATTATATAGGCGAGACCAAGGTCGTGAATGGAAAAGGCAGACTCGTTGCGGAACTCACAGACAACAAAGAAGATATTCTTGAAACAGAGATTGATATGGAGTCGCTGACGAGCTTCAGAAATTATTTCATAGTTCATCGCGACTGGGATAATTTTGTCATTGAAAAATAAAGTTTTTTTTCATAAATTTGCCTAAAATTATTTTATGAATATTATCATAGCAGGTGACGGAGAAGTTGGAATGCATTTGGCAGAGGCATTGGAACATGGCGACCATAACATCACCATCGTTGACCCTCATGAAGAACTTCTTAAAATGATTGAGTCACAGTCAGATTTAATGACAATCATCGGTGATTCTACCTCAATAAAAGTTTTACAACAAGCCAATGTGAAGAAAGCCGACTTGGTCATTGCCGTACTTCACGACGAACATATCAACCTTCTCACAGGTATTCTTGCAAAAAAACTAGGTGCGAAGAAAGTCATTGTCCGCGTCAACACCATGGAGAATCTCTCAAAGGAAAACTGGCGCATTTATCAAGACCTCGGCATCGACGGCATTGTTTCTCCTGAAGACATCGCCGCTCAGGAAATCATCAACTTATTGAAACAGAATGTCGCTACAGAAGCTCACGACTTCGCTGGCGGCAAACTGGAACTTCTGATGATAAAACTCGAGCCTAACGCACCATCTATCAACAAGACTTTAGAAGAACTCATTGAGAATTATAAACACATCGACTTTAAGGCATTGGCGATACACCGTCGTCAGAACACTTTCATTCCTAAAGCCGACGATGTGTTCCTTGAAGGCGACCTCGTCTATGTCATCACCAAGCCTCACGCTCTTAAAGAATTGATGCAACTCAGTGGCAAGACGAAATTCAACATCAACAACGTGATGATTGTTGGCGGAGGACGCATTGGCAAGTTAACAGCCAAACGTCTCGAAAACGAACTGAACATCAAAATCATTGAAATGGAGAAAGAACGCTGCTTCGAGCTTACCAACGTTCTTTCAAATACTTTAGTCGTCAATGCTGACGCTCGTAACGTCGACCTCCTCGAAGACGAAGGCATCAAAGATATGGACGCATTCATCGCTGTTACAGACAACACCGAGACCAATATCTTGACATGTCTCCAAGCCAAGTCGTTCGGCGTGAAACGTACCATCGCTATGGTGGAAAACATCGACTATATCGACATCTCACAAAACATCGGCATCGACACTATCATCAACAAGAAACTCATCGCTGCTAGTTATATGGTGCGCTACACTCTCGGCGGCAACGTTTCTTCTCTCAAATGTCTCAGTGGCATCGACGCCGACATCGTCGAATTCGTCGTACGCGACGGCGCTGCTGTGACCGACAAACCTATCAACAGACTCGATATGCCTGAAGGCGCAATCATCGGTGGCATCATCAGAGGCGAAGACAGTTTCATCGCTACGGGCAACTTCCAGATTCAAGCTGAAGACAGAGTGGTAGTTCTCGTCCTGCCTAAGACAATCCAGGCAGTGGAGAAATTGTTCCGTTGATACTTTTAACAATAAATGAATCTCAAAATATACACACGACAATGAAAAACATCGAACAAACTAATTTTAACGGAAAACGCGTTATCGTTCGCGTCGACTTCAACGTCCCATTGGACGAAAACTTCAATATCACTGACGACACACGTATCCGCGCAGCGATGCCTACTATCAACAAAGTCATCAACGACGGCGGTAAACTTATTTTAATGTCACATCTCGGTCGTCCAAAGAAAAACCCAGATCCAAAATATTCTCTTAAACATATAGTGGCTTATTTAAGCCAAGTCATAGGCAAAAACGTCGCTTTCGCTGACGACTGCATGAAGGCAGCAGAACAAATCGCTGCTATGCAAAACGGCGATGTCCTCTTACTCGAAAACCTCCGTTTCTACGCTGAAGAAGAAGGCAAGGTCCGCGGAATAGAAAAAGGCGAAGAAGGCTACGACGAAGCTAAAAAAGCTCTCAAAGAAAGCCAAAAAGAATTCACCAAGACATTGGCATCTTACGCCGACTATTACATCAACGACGCCTTCGGCACAGCTCACCGCGCCCACGCTTCAACAGCGCTCATCGCTGATTACTTCGACGCCGACCATAAAATGTACGGTTACCTCATGGCTAAAGAAGTAGAAGCTATCGACAAAGTCATGAAAGACATCAAACGTCCTTTCACAGCTATCATGGGCGGCTCTAAGATTTCAACAAAAATCGAAATCATTGAAAACCTCTTGACAAAAGTCGACAACCTCATCCTCTGCGGTGGCATGACTTTCACATTCAAAAAAGCCCTCGGCGGTAACATCGGCAACTCAATTTGTGAAAACGACAAACTCGATTTAGCTCTTTCATTATTAGAAAAAGCTAAAGATAAAGGTGTCAATTTAGTTTTGGCTATAGACGAAGTCGTATCTGACAAATTCAGCAACGACGCTAATACTTTAGTCGTCGACCCAATGGATATTCCAGAAGGTTACGAAGGTATGGACATCGGTCCTAAGACAAGAGAAATGTTCGGCGAAGTGATTAAAAGCTCCAAGACAATATTATGGAACGGACCATGCGGCGTGTTTGAATTCGAGAACTTCTCAAACGGTTCACGCAGCATCGCTGAGTCTATCGTTGAAGCAACCAAGAACGGAGCATTCTCATTGATCGGTGGCGGCGACTCTGTGGCTTGCATCAACAAATTCGGTATGGCAAACGACGTTTCTTACGTATCAACAGGCGGCGGCGCATTGCTCGAAGCTATCGAAGGCAAGGAGCTCCCTGGCATAGCAGCAATAAAATAAAATTGTATTTCATATAGAAATATCCGATGAAAGATTCAATGATCATTGGTTTCGATGCAAAACGTATCGTTCGCAATGGCACCGGATTAGGTAATTATTGCAGAACTCTGATAAACGATATGATTCGTTGCAACACCAACAACAAACTGTTGTTGTACACTCCCGACAAAGGACGCGACGAACTGAGAAACCAAATCATTGAATCTAATAATTCAAGATTCATATTCCCTAAGAAAAATCTCGGCAAGATTTACAAGTCATTATGGCGTGCTAGAAATATCGTCAGACAGCTTGTCGAGGATAAGGTCCAAATATACCACGGACTCAGCGGCGAACTTCCTGCAGGATTGAAAAGCAGCGGCATCAAAAGCGTCGTCACAATTCACGACCTCATCTTTTTGCGCCATCCTCAATATTATCGTTGGCTCGACAGAAAGATTTACACATGGAAGTTTCATCAGACCATAAGACAAGCCGACCGCATCATAGCGATATCAGAGTGTACAAAACGCGACATTCTGGAGTTCGGCAAGATAAATCCTGAAAAAATAGAAGTCATCTACCAAAGCTGCAACCCTAAGTTTTCGACGACGCCATCGGAAAAAGATATTGAAAACGTAACAAAGAAATATAAGTTACCGAAACGATATCTGCTTTGCGTCGGAACTATAGAAGAACGCAAGAACCTTATGCTCGCCGTCAAATCGCTGCAGTTCCTGCCCGACGACATTCATCTCGTAGCTGTTGGAAAAAAGACGAAATACGCTGATAAGGTGCAACGACAAGCCGACAAGACAGGAGTGTCGCCACGACTGCATCTGCTGAGCGGCGTCAACGATGACGAACTGAACGTCATTTATAAAAAGGCTGAAGTCTTTGTTTATCCGTCGCGTTATGAAGGATTCGGCATTCCTGTCATAGAAGCCATCTTCTGCGGTTTGCCTGTCGTAGCCTGCACAGGGTCGTGCCTTGAAGAAGCGGGCGGTCCCGACTGTTCCTACGTCAATCCTGACGACACAGAAGGAATGGCAAATGCCATAATGCAACTGCTTAACGACGATGAAGAACGTAAACGATGCATAACAGCAAGTCTGGAATACGTCCAGAAATATAAAGGTTCAAATATAGCTAATGCAGTCTTTGAAACTTATAAGAAATTGAAAATGGAAAACTGAAAATTGAAAGTACTTTCAGCGGTCGCTAAACTTTCCATTTTCAACTTTCAGTTTTCAATAAAAAAAAGGAGCCACTCATTCAAAGCAGCTCCTTTTTCTTATAGACTTATTGACTTATAGACTTATAGACTTATAGTCTTATCATTTTTTCACAACTTTAACCATTGTTCCGTTAACGCTTACGAAATAGATTCCTGCGTTAAGGTCTGAAAGGTCGATTGTGCTTGTGCCTTCGCTGATGTTTTGTTGTGAAAGCATTTGACCGCTGATTGAATAAATCTTAACGTCAGCAGCTTTTGCGCTTTCTATTGTTACATAGTTTTCAGCAGGATTTGGATACATCATGAAAGCGACTTCATTGTTTTCAGAAATAGAAACTGTGAAATTTACAGTTGCTGTTGCTTTTTCTGATTCGCCGTCTTCATAAACTGCTGACACAGCGTAGTTGTATGTTCCTGATTCCAAGTCTTCGTCGATATAAGAGACTTGTGCTGTATTTCCTACTAAAGCGTCATTTCTGTAGATGTTATATTTTGTTGGTTCTGCCAAAGGAGCTTGCCATGTCAACTCAACGTCATCGCCACCAATGACTCTAGCTGCGAGTCCTAAAGGAGGATATAAGTAGTTAGCTATCTTGTAATATTTAGCAGATGCTTTGCTGCCCATTGCAACGTCTGTATAGACAACACATGGAGAATCATTGTGTAATGTCATTGCCATGTAAGAATCAGTCTTTGATTCTGTGAAACCTCTTTGACCTACATAAGACCATTCAGTTCCGTTGTATTTTACTACAGACACTTTATCTTCAGAGCCGCCGTCAGCGTAAGCAACGTAGAAGTTTTGTTCGCTGTCGATAGCAACGTCGATGCCTTTAACAGTGCCGTCAGCGATATTGTCGCCTAACAATTCCCATTCAGAACCGTTGTGACGATATACAGCCAATTGATCTGTGCCTTTTACGCAGTATGCGATATAAACGTTTCCGTCAGCATCGATAGCGAGGTCTTGGCAGTTTTTAGAGATTAAGTTTTCGTGAGATACAGGTTCGTCGCCAATTGCCAACCAGATTTCGCCTACGAGTTTAGAGACGTACATCTTTTGACCTGCGAAGAAGTCGACCCATGATACGTAAGGAACGCCTTTTGAATCGAGAGCTAATCTTGCCCATGAACCGCCGCCTGATGAGATGTAGCTGACGCCCATTGTTTCCCAGTTGCCGTTTTTATATCTGTTCAAATAATAACGGTTGTTTTCATTAGCGTCGTTAAATGAAACGAAAATGCTGTTTTGTGCGTCGACAGCAATCTTTGGCACTGAACCCAATTTGCCGATTTCACCGACGTCTGACCATTCGCCATTAGCATATCTCTTAACCTTAATCAAGTTGTTTGATTTAAGAGTATATGTTACGTAGATACCGTCTTTGCCAGCAGCGATGTCGCCGTCATAACCCATTTCGTCCATTACTGTTGATTCTTTCTTCCAGCTTCTGTCTTTTGTGCTGTATTTGTAAAGCACTGGCAAACCTGATTCATATAAGAATGTGTAGATGTCACCAGCATAAGAACATGTTCCGAAGATAAATCCGTAACCTACTTGTGAGAAAGCGCGTTCACCTAATGTTTCCCAGTTTGCGTTCAATGATTCTAAAACAGTAATTTCATATTCTTGTAATGTTTCATCTTCACCGTCTGAAACTTTCAAAACGACAGTGTATACGCCTGGTTCTGTTGCTGTACCTTTTACGACTGCTGACTTGCCTTTTTGTTCAAAAGTCAACCATTCTGGTTTTTGTTCTACGCTGATAACGATATTTCTATCATCTGTATCGTGAGCATATACATTATATATATACTCTACGCCAGCAGGGATGCTGACAACAGGAGAAGAAGTGAATTTTGGAGCGGCGTTAGTTTTGCCGTTTGCGTAATCACTTATTCCAGCGTTGTCGACCATGCCGCTTCCGTCTAAGAGCATACCAACGACTCTGATGTAGTTGTGGTCGTAACCTTCTGGGATATAATATGTAAATGTTTGAGCGAATGATTGGTCTTTAGCGAGAGGTGTCAAACCGCCTTCACCTTCATAAGTGCCGAGCAATTGACGTGCTACGTGGTCGTAAGCTATTCTGTTTGCTGGGATTGGGTCAGGCATATTTTCAAAACCGCCCATTGGATAGTATGCATATTGAGCATAAACGTTAGCTTGGTTATAAGCTGCTGATGTTCCTGTTACAGCGTCTTCACAAACAACGCCGCTTACAGTGTATGAACCTTCAAGGTTTTCGATAGCTGTCACAGTGATAACAGCTGTCAACAAACGTGATTCTTCATCAAAACTTGTTGCTACGCTTACATTTGCCTTTGGTTGTTGGTTCATTTCTTCTTCAACAAATTGGAACCATTCGCTGGTATTCTTTGCTGTGTATCGACGACCTATATTTGCCGATGGAGCTGATGTAAGTTTTGTTTTCTCAGCATATTCTTGATAAGACATAGGGTCTTTCTGTGTTGGCCAATCAGTATGAACTGCGATAGCAATCACATTATCATATGTATGATGCAATGAATCAATGTAGTAAATACCTGATGGACAGTTATTACACCATGTTCCTGTGATCTCTTCGAGAAGCACATTCTTTTGCGCTGTTAACACATTTAATGATAACATTGCGCAGATGACAAGTAATAATTTCTTCATAACTATTTTGATGATTTATTTAGGGTTGCAAAGATATAAAAAAGACTAAAGTATAAAGACTAAAGACTAAAGTTTTTTTTGACTATGAACCGACCAAAAAAGGGACGCGATAAATCGCATCCCTTACTTGTAGACTTGTTGTCTTATTAAATCAATAAGCTTTAAGTTTATCGCCTGTTTGTTCTATGATTGCTCTGTAGAAATCTTCGCTGTATTTAGGTTGTTCAACTTTTGGAGCGTAGAACTTGTGGCTCTTTGGAGTTGCTTGTGCAGTCTTGATGTTGAAGTCCATGTATTTTACAAATAAATATTTATAAAATTCTCTCCAGTCTGCTGTCAATTTCTCTGCTTCTGTGCTTGAGTATGATGTAAGGAATCTTACTGCTTCTGCTGGATTTGCTTCGTATAATTTTGCTGCGTGAGCGTCTATGCTTGCCAATGCTTCAACCCAACCTTGTTCGTATGCAGATTGACGTTCTGCAATTTCAGGATGTATGTATTTGTATTTTGTATAAGCCCAGTTTGTAACTTGGTTGAAGACCCAGAATGCTGCTGTCTCTGAATATTCCATAATGCTGCCGTTGCCGACTCTGAAAGAGTTTGGAATTTCTGTCATACATGTGTACATTGGACAATATACTGTGCTTGCTGCATCGTCAACGCCGAACCAGATAACACCGCCGATTTCTGCAATTGTGTTAGGACGACATTGTGCTACGAATGAGAATGCTGTCTGTTGTGTTGCTGTAGCACGTTCGTGAACATATTCTACGCCATCGACTTCCCAGCCCATAGGACGTGATCTGTAAGGACAACCGAATGGACCAGCGCCGATGTCTTGTCTCATATCGAGTTCTGTGCCTTCAAGATGGTCGCGCATAAATGCCATCATATCCAAAACGCTTACCTTTTCATTTGGCTTAACCCAAAGAGGCATTCTGTTTGTTGGGAAATTTTCTGGTGTTTGTGGTTGACCGCTTACGTATGGTTTTGCACGGTTGATGTTTCTGCCTGTTGCATAATCCCAATATTGGTCCATGCCGTCAACAACCTGATTGAACATAGCCCAAACGCGAATCTCGCAAGCACGTGCGCCACTGAAATCTACAGGAGCATAAACATCTGAGAATGAGAATTGTCCATCAGGACCTGCATATAAATTGTTTTTCTTTGCGAAAGAAATGACATCTTCTGCGTAAACACAGTCGATGTTTTGATTCTTCAAAAGTTTGTCAAGATTTTTTGAAGTGATACTATTTTTGTTTTGTTTGTTTGCCAATGGGAAAGTAGTGATACGAGCTTGGTTAGCGTGACCTGAGACATAACCGTCAGGGATGCGACGTGCTACCCAAACAGCTCCTTTTTCCTGACCTTTGCCGATGAGTTCCATAATCCAAACTTCCTTAGGGTCGGCGATAGAAAATGACTCGCCACCGCTGATATAACCATAGTTAGCGACCAATTCTGCCATTGTCTTGATAGCTTCGCGAGCTGTCTTTGCACGTTGTAATGTGATGTAAATCAAGCTACCATAGTCAATTAAACCATTAGGATTTTCCAAACCTGAAAGTCCACCGAATGTTGTTTCGCCAATAGCAAGCTGCCATTCGTTCATATTACCAACAACATTATAAGTATGAGCGACTTCTGGAATACGACCGAGGTATCTTCCTGAGTCCCAATCAACGATTTCTCTTGTTGCGCCTGCAGGATAATCGGCAGCTGGGAAGTGATATAATTCTCCGTAAAGTACATGAGAATCAGCAGCGTATGAAATCATTGATGATCCGTCAACAGATGCTCCCGGAGTGATTAAGAAATTTGTACATGCCATAACTGGCTTCACGAATGAAACCAAGCACATAACAACTAATAATGTCAATACTTTTTTCATATCAAATAATTTAAAATGTTAATAATCAATTTTATAATAACTCTCTAATTTGTATTTCGTCAAGTGTGATTTGTTGTTTCAAATCATCTAGACTATCGAATTTACGTTCGTCTCTTATTCTTTTCACGAAACGTATCTTAACATCTTTTTCGTATATATCTCCGTCAAAATCAAAGATATGCACTTCTATATTCTCATCATTGCCTACATTGATAGTCGGTTTCTTTCCGATATAAGTCATTGATTTATAAACCTTATCTTCAAAATCGACGTATGTCGCATAAACGCCAGGCATTTCTATCAGACGAAATTCTTTCTTAACATCAAGATTTGCAGTGCGGTAACCAATCTCTCGTCCAATCTTATTTCCAGAAACGACTTTTCCGACATAAGAATATTGGTAGCCGAGAAGTAAGTTTGCGTGTTCCACATCGCCGCATTGCAAAGAATGACGTATCTTGGTTGAACTCACTGCAATGTTTTCAACATCATGAGCTTCAATACGTTGAACTTCAAAATTATATTGTGATGCCAATTCCTGCAACTGACTGAAGTCGCCGGTTCTGTTATTTCCAAAATGATGGTCATAGCCGATGACAATCTTCGCTGGGTTTATCTTTTCTATGACATAATCGCGGATGAAGACATCAGAAGGGAGAAGAGAAAATTCTTTAGTAAAATTCACAACTATAAGATTATCAATGCCAATCTCTTCCAGATGTTTTATTTTTTCCTCTTGACTTGTGATGAAACGAAGATTTGCGCTGTCGATATTGAGGACTTGTCGCGGATGCGGATAGAATGTAATCACAACTGTCTCACCGTCAATACTTTTCGCAGCGTTGACCATATCAGACAGTATAGCACGATGTCCTTGATGCACGCCGTCGAAAGTACCAATTGTGACTATTGCATTAGGCACTTTTACAAAATCGGTGAAGTCGTGATATATTTTCATATCTTAAAATTCTCGATGATATATTTAGCAATCTGCACTGCGTTGGTAGCGGCGCCTTTTCTGATATTATCCGATACAAGCCAGATATTCAAGCCTTTATCAATGCTGAAGTCGCGACGTATTCTGCCGACGAACACCTCGTCTTTGTCATAAGCCATCACCGGAGTAGGGTAGATGTTTTCGCTTGGATTATCATAAAGCGTTACGCCTGGAGCATTTGACAAAATATCTCTAACTTCGTCTAAATCAAAGTCTTGTTCAAATTCAATATTGACGCTTTCGGAATGGCCGCCATAGACAGGCACGCGCACGACGGTAGCAGTGACAGCGATATCGGAGTGTAAGATTTTATTTGTCTCGAAGACGAGTTTTTCCTCTTCTGCGGTGTATCCGTTTTCTAAGAAATTACCTCCGTGAGGTATCACATTCTCGTGAATCTGAGTAGGATAGGCAGGGTTGTCGCAACGCTCGCCCTTTTGTTCCATCGCCAGTTGGTTGAGACCCTTCTGACCGCTTCCGCTGACTGATTGATAAGTTGAAATCACGAGACGTTTGGCGTTGTATTTTCTGTGCAATGGAGCCAAGGCCATCAACATACATATCGTGGTGCAGTTAGGATTTGCGATGATGTGATTGTCGATGCTGATGTCTGAGGCGTTGATTTCTGGCACTACGAGCGGCACGTTTTTATCTTTACGCCAAGCAGAACTGTTGTCGATGACGTAAGTTCCGACAGCTGCGAATTTCTCGGCGTATTGTAGCGAGACTTCCGCACCTGCTGAAAAAATCGCGATGTGTGGTCGAGCTTCAACAGCTTGGTCCATCGAAATCAACGTTAACTCCTGACCTTTATATGTTACTTTTTTTCCTATTGATCTATCTGATGCTGCTACAATGATCTCGTCAATCTGCAAATTTTGTTCAGCCAAAACCTGTAACATCTTCTGACCGACTAAACCTGTAGCTCCTATAACAGCGACTTTCATAATAAATATTAATAAATAATGGTACTTTTTAACTCATTTTAGCTACATTTTTAACACTTTTTAACACAAAAGTTAAAGTTTGTTAAAAATCAGCATTTTATTAAAAAAAAGATATACTTTTACACGCAAAAATACGAATTTATTAGAGACCTTAAACGTATAAAAAAAGAAAAACCATAAAAGTATGAAACTTAAATTTGCATCCTTATTAATTGCGTGGTGCACCTTATTGAATTACGCAATGCGCGCACACGAAAACGACATCGTCATTAACGAAATCATGTCCGACCCAAGTCCAAGCGTCGGACTTCCAGAATGGGAATTTGTCGAATTATATAACGCTTCCGATTCTACGATAAATATCAAAAACTGGAAGTTTATACTAGGGAAGAAAGAGTTGTCGTTTGATGAAAATATTGAAATTCAATCTGATGAATATCTTATTTTATGTCATGACGATGCAGTGGAAGAATTGTCTGTCTTTGGAAAATGTCACGGATTTTCTTCTTTTCAAATAACGAATTCTGGAAGCAACATCACTTTGATTGACAAGGACGACAACTTAATTTCTTCTGTAACATTCGACATCTCTTGGCATTCAACGACTTATAAAAAAGACGGAGGCTGGTCGCTAGAACAGATCGACGCCTTTAATCCTTGCGTCGGCAAAGCTAACTGGAACAGTTCCAACGACAAAAAAGGCGGCACGCCCGGAACAATAAATTCTATCGCAAACGAAAATATCGTTTACCCAAATTTAGACCATATCAACCCGATTTCTCATAATGAAATAGAAGTGTTCTTCAATCAGAATATGAACTTGGAGACTTTGCAAGACACTGATAACTACATAATTGAAGAATTGGATTTATCTCCTGAAAACATAGAACTCATCAATTACAAAAACGATTACGTCAAATTAACATTTGCTCAAGATTTTGAAGAAAATAAGTTATACACCATTAATATTAATAATGTGACGAATTGCAAAGACATTCCACTGGAAGATGAAATAAACGCCAGATTTGGAATCCCGTCGGAAGCAAGTCGCAGCGACATAATTATTAATGAAATATTATTTAACCCAATATCACCTGGCGTCGAATATCTGGAACTTTACAATCGCTCCGATAAAGTCATTGACTTAAAGGAAATTATGTTCGGCACCATCAAACAAAGCTTTCCAAACCCGCCAGATACCGCACTGAAAGAAATCTGTTCCGAAAGTAGAATCATTCTTCCGCAATCCTACGTTTTACTTTCTCTTGATAAAGAAATCGTCATAGAACAATATCTGGATGCTGACACTGACACTGACTTCCTAGATGTGGAGTCGTTTCCGAGTTTGCCAAACGAAGAAGGACATGTGATTATTTGCGACAAAGGCAGAGTCCCGATTGATGAAATGAGATATTCCGACAAGATGCATTATCCGTTATTGCATATAACACAAGGTGTTGCATTGGAACGCATCTCTTTTGAACAACCTTCTCTTGATGAAAAAAACTGGCATTCCGCATCTTTTAACTTCAACTATGGGACGCCAGGATATAAGAATTCCATGGCTACAGACATTGATGCTGAGATTGAGAAAAACGAAATCAGCATTATTCCTGAAGCATTCTCTCCTGACGGTGACGCTTACGATGACATCTGCGGGATTTGTTATAAATTAGATGAAAACGGTTACACTTTAAATATCAGGATTTTCAATTCTGACGGAATTTTGGTCAGAAACATATTGAATAACAATCTTGTAAATTGTGAAGGCGTAATCTATTGGGACGGCTGCGACGACAACAATCGCTGCGTCTCACCTGGAATTTACATCGTACAAGCGGAAGTCTTTGACTTGAACGGAAATGTGGATAGGAGCAGAAATGTGGTGGTGGTATCCACGAATTAATATTCTGTACGGACGCGATTCATCGCGTCCAATTCATCGCGTCCAATTCATCGCGTCCACTATCTCAGTGTCTCAGCGACTCAGCGTCTTATTAAATCAAACGCTTCCTCCGGATTTTCAACATTCAGACATAGCGTCTCCATCGGACATAAACCATCGCCTGTTCTGTTGATAATTCTTTCAACAACTTTATCGTATGTAATTTTAACATTATGTTTTTCAAACACTTCTACAGCAGGAACGCTGATAGTTGGAGTGAAGACTTCTTTAACGCCAGCATAAACCATAAGCAAGGCAGCAGCTTTTCCAATGACTTTGTCTGCTATCATCGAATCACGAAGCTGTTCCTTGTCTTCATTTAAAAGCTTCATTAATGGAGCAACGCCCCTGTCGTCAGAAACAATAACAGAAGCGTCACTTTTATATATCACAATGGTGTGATTTTCTTTTAACAAAATATCTTTTAAATATTCTATATTCATAGAGGTAATGGACAATATATATTTTGCTGTGGGTTATGAGCTCATAACTCATAGCCCATTGCTCATAGCTAAAATTTTCAACGTTCAAGTTTCAACAAAAAATATGTTCCGAACAATTGCAATATCATTCCTGGAATTCCTAATCTGAAGTCTTGTATCGCAACATAAAATGATGATGTCATTGCCCATTCTGCCAATGTTCCGACACATTGATATGTTAAAACAACTATCAACAAATTAACGATTGAAATTTTATGAGTTTTATTTGCAACGAAAGATGCTGCCAATGCTAAAACCACTGATTTTGTTAATATTGCTGGAAGTAAAGCAAAAGCTGGCATTCCGAATAACAACGAATTTATTATTGGAGATAAAACTGCTGTCATCAATCCGACTTTGACACCATATTTATAAGATGCGACCAAAGTGAAAAAATAAATCGGTAAAAACATCTTGCCGCCATCAGGAATCAAATGACATAACTGAGGTAAAATGATATTACCTGCAACAAACAGTAAGACAAAAAGATAAGTCTTTAATTCGTTTAATCCGTAGTTATAAATCTTTATTTCTTTTTCCATATCACTTTAAATAATTTTCAACAAATATTCTTAAATCGTTGCCATTCAAGTTTTTAGCAACGATATTTCCGTCAACGTCTAATAAAAAGTTTTGAGGAATCCAAGCGACGCCGTATTCTGTAGCAGCGCTGCAATCCCAGCCTTTCAACTCGGAGACATGATTTTTCCATAATAAATCATCATCGGCAATTGCTTTTGTCCAAGCATTTTTATCTGTATCCAATGACACGCTTATGATATCGAGACCTTTGTCTTTAAAATCATTATAAACTGATACGATATTAGGATTCTCAGCGCGACAGTCAGGACACCATGCTGCCCAGAAGTCTATCATAAGAAGTTCATTGTCACCAATCAAATCTGACAAAGTAACAGCTTCTCCGTCTATGTTATTCATTGTAAAATCAATATAAGGCTGGCCGACTTCAGTGCGTTCCAAGAGACTTATATATTCTTTAATTTTACCTGAATAAGATGTTGGCTCATTATCAAAATACGATATAATGTCTCTTAACTCATCAAGATTGAAAAGCCATTTATAACGATATACCAAATAAGAAATAACATTGCGATGACAATCACCATACATAAAATGTACTGAGTCTGTCAACATTTCCTTCTTCTTATCATCATCGGCATCTTTGAGACCTTCGCTGAAAATATCCAAATAACGTTGTGTTAACACTATTGAAGGTTTCACCTCTATCTTATTATAGTTATTGAAATCTCCGTTTATTACAATATCTTCATTATCAGGGAAGAAAGGCAAGGCGCGACGCCATCCTTTAACAAAGATATGATAAGCATCGCTGTTATCTTCTTTCTTGACATCAAAGTGAGCCTTATTATCTTTTATCAATACTGAATCAATATTAACAAATTCGTTGTCGATTATCTTCTGGAGATAAACGAGTTTTCCGTTTGCATTAGTCATTTCGACATCAATCTTGAATGTATTTTTAGCACAAGCGAATAATGTCAAAATCATTACTGAAGAAATAATAAGTTTTTTCATGTTAATATTTTTTCAGATAAACAAAATTACTGGAGGATTTCCTCAACTTTTTTTCTTAAATCTTCGCCTCTTAAGTCTTTTGCGATGATAATTCCGTTTTCGTCAATCAAGAGATTACTTGGAATTGAAGATATTGCGTAATCTTGAGCGGCAGCGTTGTTCCAATATTTGAGGTCGGAGATGTTATGCCAGATAAGACCGTCATCTTCAATAGCTTTGATCCAGTTTTCTTTTTTCATATCCAAAGAAACACCGAGAACATCGAAGCCTTTTTCGTGATATTCTTTATAAACAGCAACGACATTTGGATTTTCGCCACGGCAAGGTCCGCACCATGATGCCCAAAAATCTACTAATAAAAGTTTAGATTTTCCAACGAGTTCTGACAATGACAAATAGTCGCCTTCTGGCGTTTCTTGTGTGAAGTCGAGATAAGGTTGACCGACTGCAACGCGTTGAAGTTTAGCGATATAATCATTAAGAAGCTTAGAATATTCGCTTTCTTTTTTAATATTGAAGTTATTCACAAAATCTTCCAACTCGTTTAATTCGTAGTTGTAGCGATTGTTGTAGAGAATGTAAGGCGCAACAAAACTATTTGAATTCTTTGTTATGAACAATCTCTGATAATTGTTTTGATTCTTTTCAATTACAGCAAATTCATCTCTCAATTGTTGCATAGTTGCTTCATCACCACTTTGATATGCGGCTTTGAATTTTTCACTCAACTCATTTATCTGAGCGTTAAACTTCTTAGACTCTTCATTATATCCATTTATAAGTTGTTGCGCGTAAGATGCTGTAACATTGAGAGTTTCTCTATTCTTTGCATCGCCTGTAATTTTCACATCTTTATTTTCGCTGAAGAAACGAATTGAATATCTGTCATTTAATGCAACAGCATAATGTGTCGTTGGTTCATCAACTGCGACGACGAAATTTGCCACGTTATTTTGTATTAAAGCCGAGTCAATGGCAGTTGCTACTCCTTCAACAACCTTATTCAAATAAACCATTTTTCCTTCTGCATTCTGTAATTCAACCTTAACATTGAATGTTGATTTATTACATGATACCAAAGCAAATAATGCGATAAGTAATGTCAATAATCTGATTTTCATAACAATAAATTTTATAATGATTTCTTTTTAGTTTTCTTAAATAATAAAAGTATAATAAAAATTAACATCAATGAACTGAACACGCTCAATAATGTCTGGAGAATCACTACGCCAATAAGTCTAAAACTAAAGGCTTCAAGCATAAACAACATTAAATTATGAGCCACCAATAACAACAATGAATACACAAGAAACCTATTGGTTCCCATACTGTTAAGTGATGGTTCGTCGTTCTCGCTAACATCTTTTCTTCTCATCATACCGTTTATCACCCAAGGACGGATAAATGCCGTAAGCACACATGCCGCTGCATTCAAACCTGGCGTTCCGCTGAACAAATCAACTATCAAACCCATGAAAAATCCTGCAAAAAGCAATTGCCAGTTCGGAATGTTAAAAGGCAACATAAAAATATACAAGACGTAAACGTAAGGATGTATATAATAACCAAGACGAATATTATCTATCACCAAAAGCTGCAACAAAAGCAGACTAACGAATCGGAAGGAATTTAAAAACAGTCTGTTACTCATTTTATCATTTGTTGAAGGTGAGTGAATCTATTTCCGTCTGATGTAAATTCTCAATAACAAAAACGTGACGCAAAGTGCTGAAATTCGTAGAAAAACGAACTTTCGCTGAATTAAAGTCTTTTGAATCAGACTCCAACATTTCTTCAATAGTTCCAATCATAATATCGGCAGGATAAATATTGGAAAAACCGCTCGTCACCAATGTGTCTCCTTTTTCAAGAACCAAATGCAATGGAATGTCATTAACAGTTCCAAAACGATAATTCCTATTGTTCCAAGTAACATTAGCAATATGCTGATTATCAATAAATCTAGCACTAACAACAGAATAAGGATGCAACATACTCATAACAGATGCGTAATGCTCCGTCACATTAACGACCTTTCCAACTACGCCATCTCCACATATAACACCCATATCTTTTTTTATGCCGTTCCTTCTTCCTTTGTCAATAAGCAAATAATTATTAACATTATCAACGCTATTGTTGATAACATTTGCTGTAATGAAATTAAAGTCTACATCTAAAGAAGGTGTTTCATACAAAGCCGAAGTATCGACATTAGCCTTATACAACTGACTCATCAAGAAAGCGTTATGCTCTACTATTTTTTCGTTTTCTTCTCTTAATGAAAAGTAGTTGGACCAATTGGTTTTTGTCTTGAAAAATCCGCCTGATATGGCGTTGCCTACATTTGCCAATTTACGTTTTTGATATGGAAGATTGTTCATCAACATTATGATACACAATACTTCCAATATCAAAAACAGCAATATGTTATTATGTTTTTTAAAAAAATTTAATAAGTTGTACATGAATTCTATCCGGATTATTTAATCAGGAATGGGAATTTATCAAAGTTTTTAAGAGCGATACCTGTACCACGAGCAACAGCTTTCAATGGGTCATCAGCAACGTGGATTGGCAATTTTGTCTTAGCATGCAAACGCTTGTCGAGACCACGCAACAACGCACCGCCACCTGTGAGATAAATACCTGTACGATAGATATCAGCTGCCAATTCTGGAGGTGTCTGTTCCAAAGCGTTAAGCACCGCTGTCTCAATCTTAGAGATGCTCTTGTCCAAACAGTAAGCTATTTCTGAATAGTTCACCTTGATTTCCTTTGGAATACCTGTGAGAAGGTCGCGACCATGAACTGCATATTCGTCTGGTGGATTGTCGAGTTCTGTCAAGGCTGAACCGACTTCAATCTTAATCATTTCAGCAGTTCTTTCACCAATATACATATTGTGCTGCTTGCGCATATACTCAACGATTTCAGCAGTGAAGTCGTCACCAGCAGTACGTATTGACTTGTTGTTAACGATACCACCAAGAGCGATGACTGCGATTTCACTTGTACCGCCGCCTATGTCAACGATCATATTTCCCATTGGCTCAAGAACGTCGATGCCGATACCGATAGCAGCAGCCATAGGTTCATGGATAAGACGAACTTCCTTAGCGCCAGCTTGTTCCGCTGAATCCTTAACGGCTCTCTCTTCAACTTCTGTGATACCTGAAGGAATACAGATAACCATCTTCAATGCTGGAGGGAAAATGCTGTTATGGAAATTGATCATCTTGATCAAATCTCTAAGCATGCACTCAGCTGCTTGGAAGTCAGCGATAACACCATCACGCAATGGTCTGACAGTCTTGATGTTCTCGTGTGTCTTACCGTGCATCATCATAGCGCGTTTACCGACAGCCATGATTTTTTGGGTGTCTCTTTCTATCGCGACAATAGAAGGCTCGTCAACAACCACCTTATCGTTGTAGATAATGACGGTGTTGGCTGTGCCTAAGTCTATTGCTAATTCTTTATTGAAAAATGAAAATAATCCCATTTTGAGAATTTTTAATGTTTAAAGTGACGATATCCTGTGAATACCATTGCCATATCGTGTGCGTTGCAATAGTCGATAGAATCTTGGTCTTTTATTGAACCGCCAGGTTGGATAACTGTTGTAACGCCTGCATTATGTGCTATTTCAACGCAGTCAGCGAATGGGAAGAATGCGTCTGATGCCATCACTGCGCCGTTGAGGTCGAATTCGAATGACTTAGCTTTTTCAATAGCTTGTCTCAAAGCGTCAACGCGTGAAGTCTGACCAATACCTGAAGCATACAATTGTTTGTTCTTTGCTAAAACGATAGCGTTTGAACGGCTATGTTTAACTATTTTATTTGCGAAGATTAAATCTTCAACTTCTTGTGCTTCAATATTTTTATTTGTAACAGATTTAAAATCTTCCAATGTTTCAGTATGAAGGTCACGGTCTTGTGCCAAGATACCGTTAAGTGCTGATTTATAAACCGTCTTTGAGAAATCGTTTGATTTGAGTTTCAAGACGATTCTGTTTTTCTTTGCGAAGAGGATATCCAAAACGCCTTCGTTATAGTCAGGAGCGACGATAACTTCGAAGAACATCTTGTTGATTTCGTTTGCTGTCTCAACGTCGATAGCTTTATTGCTTACGAAAACGCCACCGAATGCTGAAACTGGGTCGCCTGCCAACGCTGCTTCATAAGCTTCTGCTATTGTTGGACGTGATGCGATGCCGCAAGGATTGTTGTGTTTCAAGATTGCGAATGTTGGTTCGTCGAATTCGCGAATGAGGTTAAGACCTGCTTCTAAGTCTAATAAGTTATTGTATGACAAATCTTTACCGTGAAGTTTTTCAAAAACCTCGTCGAGTTTGCCGTAGAAAACAGCCTTTTGGTGAGGATTTTCGCCGTAACGTAATTCACTGCGATTGTCGATATGAATATTCAAATCTGAAGTTGCGTCGTCTTTTGCAAACCAGTCGTAAATCATGCCGTCATAGTGTGAACTTGTTGCGAAAGCGTATTTTGCAAAGCGTTTACGGTCTTCAAGACTTGTGCAACCGTTTTGTGCTTTGTAAAGTTCCATAAATTCTACATAATATTTTGAATCTGGAACGATGACAACTTCGTTGAAGTTCTTGCCGCCAGCGCGGATCAAAGAAATACCGCCTATGTCAATCTTTTCGATAATCTTAGCTGGATCGTCTGTCGACTTCACTGTTTCTTCAAAAGGATAGAGGTCAACGATGACGAGGTCGAAAGCTGGGATTTCATATTGTTTCATCTCTTCAACATCTTTCTCGTTTTGCAAACGGCCCAAAATACCGCCGAATACTTTTGGGTGCAATGTCTTCACACGACCGCCGAGAATTGAAGGATATGAAGTGAGTGATTCTATTGTCTTGACAGAATCGTCAAGTTCTTTAATGAAATCGTATGTTCCGCCAGTAGCATAAATTTGAACATCTTGCTCTTTCAACAAAGCAACAATCTTATCTAAATTAGTCTTGTAAAAGACTGATATTAAGCAGGTTTTAATCTTTTTCAAGGTACTCAAAATTTAAAGTTAAACATATTGCAATATTAAGAAATATATATCATTTATAAAAGTGTTTTTCGGATTTTTTTTACATAAAAAATCAACAATTCTATCCCCTCCCAACCCCTATAAACTCTACACTCTCAACTCAACACTCTCAACTCAACACTTTATCTGGGCGTTCCGGCAAAGCCGTCGGGCTTTCCGCTATATCTTTGCTCGCTTTTTGTTTTCTCCTCACTCAAAAAAATCCGTTGTCTGTTGTCTTAAAATGCTCGCAAAGGATGCCGCTCCAATCCCTAACGCGCTCCGCTAGAAATAAAAGATTCCAAGAAATAAAAAGAACGCGATAAATCACATCCCTACCGACCGCTGATAGCTGCTAGCCGACAACTGATGGCTGATAGCTGACTGCTGATGGCTGATAACAAACTTAAACAGTTGACTATTAAACAATTATTTTTTTTAAAATTTTAACGAAAAAAACTTGTTTAGAGGATTTATTTGTTGTAATTTTACAAGTCAAATTCTTTTGAAGTGAATACACGTTGGATTATAAATAAAAACATTGACAAACAAGTCGTTAGCGATTTATCTAATGCGTTAGGCATAGATGAAAATCTCGCTACATTGCTTGAACAACGTGGTATTAAAAATTATGACGACGCAAAAGATTTTTTCCGCCCTTCATTGACTCATCTTCACGACCCATTCTTGATGAAAGATATGGACAAAGCCGTTGAACGTATCAAAAAGGCTTACGAAAACGGAGAAAAGATTTTGATTTACGGCGACTATGACGTTGACGGAACAACAGCAGTCGCACTTATTTACACTTATCTCAAGAATTTCATCAGCAAGAAAAAAATCGAGTTCTATATTCCAGACAGATACGACGAAGGTTATGGCATATCTTATAAAGGTATCGATTATGCCGCCGAAAACGGATTCACTCTCGTGATTGTTCTGGACTGCGGCATCAAAGCTGTCGATAAAATAGAATATGCAAATGAACGTAACATCGATTTCATCATTTGCGACCACCATCGTCCAGGTGACGAAATACCTAATGCCATAGCAGTCTTGGACTCAAAACGCACCGATTGCGAATATCCTTATAAAGAATTGTCAGGCTGCGGCGTAGGTTTTAAACTCATAACAGCATTGTCAATGAGTTTGAATCGTGACATAAATGAAGTCTACGAACTCCTTGATTTAGTCGCTGTTAGTATCGCCGCCGACATAGTTCCTATCACAGGAGAAAACAGAGTCCTTGCTTATTACGGACTCCTACTTATAAATAAAAACCCTCGACCAGGTCTCGAAGCAGTGCTCGGTCACGCTAACGTACACAGAGTCGAGGAAGATCCTTCTGCTAATTCTGAACAACCTCAAAATGTTCTTAATAAAGAAGTGACTATCAGTGATTTGGTTTTCATGATCGGACCTCGTATCAACGCAGCAGGACGACTTGAAAAAGCTAGCGACTCGGTAAGATTGCTCATCGCTGAAAGAAAAGAACACGCTGAAAAATTGGCTTCTTCAATAAACGACCTGAACGTCAGACGTCGCGAATTCGACAATAACATAACCGCTGAAGCTCTCTCAATGATTCAGCAAAACGAAAAATTACGTAACGCTAAAAGCACCGTTATCTTCAACGAAAACTGGCATAAAGGCGTTATCGGTATCGTAGCATCAAGACTTACTGATAGTTACTACAGACCAACTATCGTTTTGACAAGATCTAACAACCTCATAACTGGTTCAGCTCGTTCTATAAAAAACTTCGATATCTACGATGCTATCGACAATTGTTCCGACTTGTTAGAACACTTCGGAGGTCATAAATATGCAGCTGGTTTGTCATTAAAACCTGAAAATCTTGATGAATTCGCTCGCCGCTTTGAAGAATATGTGGCAAATAATATTGATAACGAAGAACTTATTCCAGAACTTAACGTCGACCTTGAAATAAACTTCTCCGATATCACACCAAAATTCGTTAGGGTGTTGAAACAATTCGCTCCTTTCGGACCAGGAAATATGGCTCCGGTGTTCCTTTCTAAAAATGTAATCGACACTGGTTCTTCACGTCCTGTAGGCGGACAAGATAAAAAACACCTTAAACTGTCAATGACACAAAAAAATGACACTAATGTGGTGTTACCAGGAATTGCTTTCCAAAAAGGAGCTGACTACCAAAGAGTTAATTCAAAAGAACCTTTCTCGATTTGTTATTGCATAGAGAAAAACTTCTGGCAAGGAAAGACAAATCTCCAACTTAATGTTAAAGATATTAAGTTTGAAACTTCAGAAGATAATAATACCGATATTATTGAAAAATAAATAGATAAAAGACGCCTAATACTTTTGTCGCCGATTTGCGTATTCTGTATTATGGCGTTTTTTATTTTATAATGTAACTGGGAAAAATATCACCCTGAAAGCAATAAACAATCCGAATATTATCAGAATCACACCGGTAATTTGATTCAAAAGCTTCATCATTTTTTCTGTGAAGAATCTCTTGAGAGAGTATGCGCCTGCTGCTTTTAAAATATCAAAAAACAAGACAGTAGCAAAAACGCCGGCAAAGAAAATAATCATCGAATATTTATGACCACCAAAATTACTTGAAGCCGTAGCAACGCAAGTAACCCAGAAAATCCATACAAAAGGATTGAAAATATTGATAATGAAACCTTTAGTGATATAAATATACCATTTCGCTTTATCAACGAATTTCTCGTTCATCTTATCAATCTTCTGATTATTATTCTCACTGATATGAATGACTTTCTCTGGTGATAAAAGAAATGTATATATTCCGAAGATAATCAATATAATACCAGCAGCAATACCTCCATAAATGATATTTTCTCTGTCGTTGATGTTGAAATGAACATTCGTCATCATCATCAAAGCCACGATAAAAATGTCATTAAGAATAATTCCCAAATCAAGAAACATAGCAGACTTGAAACCTCTGCTTATGCTCGTCTGTATCAATGTGAAAAAAGCTGGACCAAAACCCATTATAAGGGCTAATGTGAGACCAACAATTACACCTTCTAAAAATATCATTTATCTGAATTTAAGGAAGTTATAAATTGTTTCCAATCCTCATATCTCTTGCCTTTCAAAACGCGTGGGAATTTTGTTGCTCCACCGATTTTTCCAGTTTTTTGCATAAAGTCATAAAAAACATGTGTTGGCAAGACATCTATGTATAAATTACTCAAAGCTTCTTCACGTTCAACACGATAGTCGTCGTTCAATACTTTCAAATGTTCATCTATCTTCTTGATAGCTAATTCTTTATCTATTTCAGAATCACAACCTAAATACCAGTGATGAGCGAAAGTATTTTCTTCACGGAAACCAGCGACAGTAAATTCGTTGATATCAACATTCATTTCATTAGAAATATTCTCAACAGCTTGATTCATATTATCTTGTGAAAGATGTTCGCCAACTAAGCTTAAAAACTGCTTAGTTCTTCCGCTAATTGTAATTTCACATTTTTCTTTGTTAACAAATTTTATGACATCACCGATGAGATATCTCCATGAACCAGCATTCGTTGATAACAAAATTGCGTAATCCACGTTTTCTTCAACTTCTGTAATATTAAAAGAGGTGCAATCTTGTCTTATGTTGCCGTCTTCATCAAAATTATTTTCGTTGAAAGGAACGAATTCATAATATATTCCATTGTCAACGATAAGTTGCATGATACGTTTGTTGAGGTCAACTTGATAAGCAATATAACCTTCTGATGCTAAATAACTTTCGCTATAAACTACAGGTTTTCCGAATAACTTTTCAAAACTTTTTTCGTAAGGAGCAAAAGCAACGCCACTATGAACATAAGCCGACAAAGATGGCCATAAGTCGTGGATTGTGTTTAAGTTATATTCTTTAATGATTCTTTCTAAAAGAATTTGTACCCATGATGGCACGCCGACGAGAACTCCGATATCCCAAGATGGAGCTTTCTTCACCATCTCGTCTAGTTTTGTGTTCCAGTCTGTTGTTCTTGAAATTTTTCTACCTGGTTTATAAAAATATTCGAACCAGAAAGGTAGTTTTGCAGCGGTAATGCCAGACAAATCGCCAGAATAATAAGTTCCATTATATTGAAGATGAGTGCTTCCGCCAATCATCAAGAAACCTTTGTCATAGAAATCTAATGGAAAATCGTATTTAGTGGCTGCTAAAATCTGTTGGAGACTTGCTTTCTTAATAGATCTTAACATATTATTGGTGATAGGAATAAATTTGCTCGAAGCTTCAGAAGTGCCTGAACTTAAAGCGAAATAATTCACTTTTCCTGGCCATGTAACGAAAGATTCTCCATTCAATGCACGGAACCACCAATTCTTATACATGGAATTGTAGTCGAAAATAGGAACCTTTTCTCTATAAGTTTTAAGAATATCATCTGACTTCAATATCTCTTCAAATCCATAATGCTGACCAAAAGCAGTATCAGATGCCTTCTTTAACAATTTCTTCAACTCTTTTGTTTGTGCCTTAACAGGATCTAATCTCTTCTTTTTCATATCAATAGGAATATTTCCTACTGAATAGACTGTCTTCATTAATGTTCCTAAAATCTTTGACATTTTCTATGCATTTTTTTTCGCCACAAAAATAACAAAAAAAAATTTTTTCTAAAAAAAATGTTATTTTTGTAGTCTATTAAAGTATAACTAAAATTTTTAATTATGAAAAAGAAACTTTTATTATTAGTTGCAGTATTCTGCTTCTTAGGTATTGGTCTCCAAGCTCAAGAAACAATGAGCAAAGGTAGATTAGTTGGTAGCGCACGCGGTGGTTTCAGTAATGTTGGTATTCCTGTTGCTGTGGCTGCAGATTACGGTATCGTTAGCGGTTTTATCAATGGCAACGCAGCTGTTTCTGTTGGTGGTGAAGTTGGTATTTTCACAGGCAGAACTGACGAAAGAGGTACTTTCGTTGATTTTTCATTATCAGCAAGAGGTAATTTCCACTATGAATTTGTTGAAAATTTAGACACATACGCTGGTGTTAACGTAGGTCTTGGTATCGGCGATGACTTCTGGCCATATGTAACAGGTCACATCGGTGCACGTTATTACATCACAGAAAAATTCGGTTTCAACGCTGAAATAGGTGCTGGTACAGGTTTCAACTTGTCAGCAGGTGTTTCATATAAATTCTTATAAGAAACCCTTTCACTAAAAAAAATAGCGATTTCGTAATGAAGTCGCTATTTTTTTATTCATATTTTAACTTAGATTATTCAACAAACCTTACTTTTTCTTTAATCCTTGATGATGTTTTTGGTGTTTCATCTGGATAACCAAAACTAATAGCCATCAAAAATTCATAACCTTCAGAAAATGATAATTTTTCAAGATAAGGTTTTGCTGCTTCTGTTTTAAAGAATCCTACTGGAGACATTTGGATACAACTGCCGATGCCATAAGCCCAAGCTGCATTTACCATATTTCCTGCTAAAAGTCCGCAATCCACTTGTGAACACATTCCTGGTTCCATTGCAATAAATGCTACTGTTGGAGCATTACGGAACATATTTTTGAAATTAGGATCTTTTTTAGGATTATGAGGATCGTTTTCATCTATGCCAGCAAGATAAGCTTCTGTCATTCCATTCAAAATCTCAGGATTATCAACAACACGAATCTCCCAGGGCTGTTTGTTCATTCCATTAGGCGCATATATGCCACATTCAAGAATAACATTCATAATATCTCTAGGAACAACATCGTCTTTATAATTACGAACACTTCTGCGTGTCTTTAAATTATCAACGATAATTTCTTTTTTGTCAACATTGTCATCAGTCTTTTTCGTTGTTTGTTCAGAACAAGAACTCATGAGAAACATCGACAAAAAAGAAAGACAAAATAATTTCAGACTTTTATTCATAATTACTTTTTATACTCTAATTCATATAAATCATGTAAATCATGATCTGTCATTTTCATAATGTCTTTGTAGTCCATTTGTTTTGTCAACAATAACCATTCAAAAAACTCATCTAAAAAAGATTCAATGCCAGCGCCATTGGCCTTGTGATAAAACAAACTTAATTTCTTTTCAGCTTTGATATCATCGTATCCTTCTTGCTGTTGCTTCAGTAATTCAATTAAGTTTTCCATAGTCTTATATTTTTAGGTGTTAATATTTATTTTTTGTAGACAACAAATATACTAATTTAGATTTTTAAAGTCAATACTTTTTTTCTGTTTTTTTCAGTTCGTATTGTTAAATAATATTAACATAAAATATCAAACATGATGATAAGGTTCACCTTTTATAATGGTGAAGGCGCGGTAAAGTTGCTCTACAAAAATCAATCTTATCATCTGATGTGAAAATGTCATTTCTGAAAGACTTATTTTGTATTTAGATTTGTCATAAACTTCTTTAGAAAAACCATAAGGTCCACCAACGACGAAAACTATTCTTTTACTTCCTGCATTCATCTGTTTTTCAATCCATTGTGAAAACATAACAGAAGTGAATGTCTTTCCTTTTTCATCTAATAAAATCAAATCGTCGCCAGAATTTAATTGCGACAATATCAAGTCGCCTTCAGCTTTTTTCTGCTGCTCTTCTGTTAAAGTCTTCCTATTTTTTATATCAGGAATAACCTTCATTTCAAAAGGAATATAGTGCTCTAACCTCTTGATATATTTACCGATACCTGTTTCTAAATAACTTTCGTCGGTTTTGCCAATGACTAAGAATAATATTTTCATACCTTTTTAAGACTACGAACAACTGACTACAGTCAACAGACATTGTCCATAAGATTATTAATTCAGAGAACAAAGGTAAAAAAGAATTGACAATTTACAATGAAGAATTAAGAATGTAGAATGTAAAATGAAGAATGATTTTTAATAAAAAATATTTTATAATTTTGAAGAAAAATAATATAAAGTCTAATATAATGGAAATCAATGTTTTTCTTAACACAATAAAGCAAGATTTTATTGAAAGTTGTAATTTGTATCACAGCAATCAAATCGGAAATACGATAACTATATATAAAGAAGGTGAGGAGTTTCCTGATTTGGATGGTTTTCAACTTGCGATTATTGGTGTTGAGGAAGAACGCAATTCCTTTGACAATAAAGGCTGTAAAGATGCTCCAAACGTAATAAGAAAATCTTTATATCAACTTTTCAATCATTGGAACGATTTAAAAATCATTGATTTAGGAAATATAAAGACTGGATTTGATATAGAAGATACTTACTTTGCGCTTAACAGAGTTTTCAGTATTTTGATGAGATATCGTATTGTACCTATTATATTAGGTGGCAGTCAGGATTTGACTTATCCAATTTACCAAGTTTATGAAAATACAGGTAAGTTAGTGAATATCACCTCTATAGATTCACGTTTTGATATTGGTCAAGATGAAGAAGAATTAAATTCTAATTCTTACTTAAGTCATATAATTTTACATCAGCCTAATTTCCTTTTTAATTATACAAATATTGGTTATCAAAGTTATTATGTTGATAATAATAGCGTTGAACTGATGAAAAATCTTCTTTTTGATGTTCATAGAATCGGAAACATTAAGGCTAACATTGAAGTTACAGAACCTTTGTTGCGCAACGCAGACATCATTACAATTGACACTTCTGCGTTTCGTGCCGCTGATGCTCCGGGCGTGAAATATAATTCTCCGAACGGATTTTCTTCTGAAGATGGTTGCAAAATGACACGTTATGCTGGAATGAATCCAAAATTGACATCAATAGGTTTCTTTGAATATAATCCTATATACGATATTAATAATGTGACTGCCAATACTTTATCACAGATGATTTGGTATTTCATAGAAGGATTCAGTTTGCGAATGAACGATTTTCCTGCTTATAACAATAAAGATTTCAAACGTTACATTGTTAATTTAGAAGGCTTTGATGAAGATATAATTTTCCTTTGTCATAAAGTAAGCGGAAAATGGTGGATAGACTTGTCGTTCAAGAGCAAAGACAGGGAAAAATATGAGCGTCACCACTACATTCCATGTTCAAGAGAAGATTACGATTTGGCAATGGAAAACGAATTGCCAGATAAATGGTGGCAGTTTTATCAGAAACTGATGTAAAATTGAAAATTACCTTAACTTTCAGTTTTTAATTTTCAGTTTTCAAATTGTTCTGTCAGGATTATTATTAATAAAGGTGAGCCAGCTTGATTTGGAAGAAGATTTTTTAGTCTTTGGAATTTTGACAGTCTTTGTTTCGTCTGTATCATTAACGATATTCAATGAACGTTGGAAATAATGACACACAGCTGCTGCTGTAGCGTCAGTCGCATCCAAGAAATCAGGAAGATGGTCAAATTTAATGATTTTCTGTAACATAATCGCGACTTGTTCCTTAGACGCTGCTCCGTTACCAGTTATCGACTGTTTAATTTTACGAGGAGAATATTCAAAAATTGGAATGTCTCTATATAAAGCTGCTGCCATCGCAACGCCTTGTGCTCTACCTAATTTCAACATTGACTGTACATTTTTGCCGAAAAAAGGAGCTTCAATAGCCAACTCGTCAGGATGATATTCATCAATTATTTCTAGAACTCTTTCAAAAATTTTCTTCAATTTTAAAGCTTGATTATCATACTGTTTCAACTTCAAAACACCCATTCTCAACAAAGAAAGCTGTTTGTCTTTCTGTAAAATCAAACTATAACCCATTATTAAAGTTCCAGGGTCGATGCCTAATATTATCCTTTCCTTAACCAATTTTTTTTATTTTTGTAGTTATGAATAGTAAAGCAAAAATAATAAAATTCACAGAAATAATGGTCAAAATAGTCATCTTACTATTAGGAGTGTGGATTTTATACAAAAAACTATTTCATAATCAGAATATTACACAACTCTGGACTGATATAAAAACATCTGTCATAACGACAAATAACATTATCTTAACATTACTTGCTTTACTTTTAGTTCCTGTTAACATTTATTTAGAAGGAATTAAATGGAAATTTCAACTTAAGCCTATTGAAAATATAAGTAATTGGAAATCATTTCTTTCTATATTTACAGGCATTACAGCAGGAATGTTTTTTCCAAATAGGATGGGAAATTTTTTAGGAAGAATTTTCATGTTGGAAAAAGGCGACAGGATAAAAGCTGCGATGGTGACAATTGTAGGAGGCATGGGACAAATGATTGCAACTGTAAGCATTGGTCTGATTGCTTCAATATTTTTTGTTAAAAAACATTTAGTATTATTAACAATTGCTGTAATATTGATTATTGTTACATTATTAATAATGTATTTCAATATACAATTCTTAAAATATTTTCAGTTTTTGATTCCTAAAAAACATAAAGAAAAGACGAAAGAATATTTTGAGATTTTTTCACTTTACAACAAAGACGAATTGTTTAAAATTTTGGCGATTTCGTTTTTAAGATATTTTCTTTACACATTCCAATTCGTGCTTTTGATATGGGCTTTCAACGTTCCATTAACATATTTTAAAGCAATGATACCAATTTCATTAACATATATATTAATGATGGTAATACCATTTATCACTATAACAGAAATTGCAGTAAGAGGATCAGTAAGCATTTTTGTTTTTGAAAAATGGTTTATAATCAATAATATAAGTGATTCATACTTGATTATGGTATTTTCAGCAAGTTCATTATTATGGATTTTCAACATAGCGATTCCATCAATTATAGGATTATTTTTAACATATCGTTTAAAGTTTTTCAGGAAAAATGAGTTTTGAATTACATCCAATAATATTGATTATTATATTGATAATAAGTGCTTTATATCTTATTTATATATTAGCATTTACATTTGGATTGTATAATTTAAAAGAAAAGTTTTTCACATTTAACAATAAAAACAATGTTAAAGCATCTGTTTTGATTGCAGCACGCAATGAAGAAAAAAATATTGGTAATCTTTTAAAATCGCTTTATAATCAAACCTTTTCAAAAGAATTATTTGAAGTCATAATCATTGATGATCATTCAGAAGACGAAACTATATCCATTGTTGAAAATTTCTTAAAAGAGCATAAAGACATTAACTTAAAATTCTTTAAAGCTGAAAAAGAAGGTAAGAAACATGCCATTTCTCAGGCTTTGCATCTAGCTGAAAATGAATTGATTTTAGTAACAGACGCCGATTGTTTTTTAAAAGAAACCTGGATTGAAAGCATTGTTAATTTTTATAAAGAAGAAAACTGCAAGATGATTTTAGCTCCGGTTTTATTATCGCCGGCTGAGACATTTTTCGAGAAGATTCAGGTGTTGGAACATTTGAGTTTGATAGGCAGCACTGCAGGATCAGCAGCGATCGGTTTTCCAGTAATGTGTAACGGAGCCAATATGGCATACGAAAGACTTGCAGCATTGGAAGTCGAAAAACAGAGAAAAGATTTCAACATTCCTTCTGGCGACGATATGTTTTTAATGGAATATTTTATTAATAATTACGGTGCTGAAAATGTTAAATTTTTATTAAGTAAAACTGCTATTGTAAAAACAAATACTTGTAAAAACATCTCAGAATTTTTCCTTCAAAGAAGAAGATGGGTTTCAAAAACGAAATCTTATACCAGTTGGAAGATTTTATCGACTGCTTTCGTTGTTTTATTTTTCAATTTAAGCATAATTTCGCTGCTTGTAAGCGCACTTTTCTCTCCAACCTTATTGATTCCTTATTTTTTATTAACATTTCTTAAATTTTTAATAGACTATCCGCTTTTAAGAAACATAACAACATTCATGAATCAGAAAAACCTTTTAATATGGACTCTGCCTCTTGAATTCGTTTATCCTTTCTATGCTGTCTTCACAGCAATCAGCGGAATGTTAATAAACGTTAAGTGGAAACGATAAACTTTTTTTTAGCTGTCAGCTATCAGTTGTCAGTTCTTAGTTCTTAGTTCTAGGTTCTCAGAATTCATTCTTTTATTAATAAAATTAATTTTAAAAATTAATGAAAATTTGAATGGATGAGTAATTGTTGATAACTCATTAACTTATTAAAAACCAAAATAATATACCCTATTTTTATTGTTGATAACTCTGTTTATATCTGTTAACAAACAAGGATAAAAATTGTTCAAAATTCAAAAATGTTGATTTGTTAAAAAGTTATTAAATAATTTTAACAAAAAAGTAAGTTTTTAACAAGGTAATTGTTGATAACTTTTATAATATTGATTAGTAATAAGATACAAATTAAACTTATATCATAATTTTTTTGTAAAATATTCATAATTAGTGAGAAAAATAATCTTTAATCACAAAAATATTTTTTAATTTTGTAGAAATTTATCAACAATTGTAATATGAAAAGATTAATTCCTATAGCTTGCGATCATGGTGGATTTGCCATGAAGCAATATATCATTGAAAGACTGATAGAAAGCGGTTACGAAGTTAAAGATTACGGTACATTTTCAGAAGAAAGTGTAGATTATCCAGACTACATTCACCCATTGGCACAAGACATTCAAGATGGCGTTTATCCACTTGGAATTATTTTGTGCGGAAGCGGCAACGGCGCACAGATGACAGCCAACAAACATCCAAACGTAAGAGCTGCTCTTTGCTGGAATGTTGAATTAGGAAAATTGGCACGTCAGCATAACGACGCTAACATTTTAACACTTCCAGGTCGTTTTATTTCAAACGAATTAGGTTGGGAAATAGCACAAGCTTATTTAACAACTGATTTTGAAGGCGGCAGACATGCTAACAGAGTTGCAAAAATCAACCTTAAATAAAAAATACAATGAATGATAAAGGAATAGTTTTTAACAATAATGCAAAAAAGGTCGCTTTCGATGACGAACATTATGAAATGATGATGTCTCGTTACGATTTTTTCATGCAGAATGTTAAAAACCGTTCCAATTATTATTCAAACATCGATTTAGAAAAGCAGAGAGCTTTTAATATTAGGAGTAAGGCTTTCAAAAAACTAGATAAGTTATTAGTTGATTTTGACACTAATTTTACCAAAAACGGTGGTAATTTATTGTGGGCCAACGATTCTGACGAAGCTCAAAAAATGATTTATGATATTTTAAGTCAGAATAAAGTAAAGAAAATCGTCAAGACAAAGAGTTCCACAATAGAAGAAATCGACTTGATATCTTATCTTGAAATGAAGAAGGTAAAAGTCGTTGAAACTAATGTCGGTGATTTTGTGTGCAGTGTTTTCAATGAGACTCCGTATAATTTCAAGTCGTCGGCATCTCATAAAACAACGTCGCAAATAGCTGATTTATATACAGAAAAGTTTGGTATTAAGGAAAATTGCAATGCGAAGCAACTTACGGCTTTTACCAAAAATGTATTAAGAAACGACATATATAATCCAGAAGCTCTTATAACAGGAGCCAATTTTTTGGTATCAAATACCGGAACTATAGTCTTGACGGAAAATGAAGGTAACATTCTAAAATCCAGTACTTTTGCTCCTATTCATATAGTTATTGCTGGCATTGATAAAATGATTACCTCAATGGAGGATTTAGGCGTTCTATTGCCTTTGTCATCCTTATATGATTCAAACAATAAAGTTTCTTCTTTGTATTCTTTTATCAATAAACCTTTAACACAAGGCGATAAGGTTCAAAAGTTATATTTAATTTTACTTAATAATAACAGAAACAATATCTTATCTAAAGATAAACAAAGAAATATTTTATCGTGCGTTCAATGCGGAGCTTGTTTGAATGTATGTCCTATTTATAATACGGTAGGCGGTCATACTTACGAAGAATACAATCCGGGACCTGTTGGTTCTATTTCTTTACCATTGACAAAAGACATTGAAGAAACAGCGCATTTCTGTTCTTTATGTACGCTATGTGGCAGATGTTCAGAGATTTGTCCTGTTAATATTCCTTTAAAAGATTTGTTTTTAGAAAACAGAAAAGATCTGGTTAAAGTTGATAAATCCTTGATAGGAGAAAAAAGTTTTCTGAATAGTCTTATGAAAAAAATGACTAACAGAAAAAATCTTGATAAACACGGATCTAGTTTTAAAGATATGGAATTGAGTTTCCATATAAAGAAAAAATGGGGCACAAAAAGAGAGTTGCCTAAGTTCGCAAAAGAGTCATTTTCACAGTATTGGAAAAATATTAATAACAACAAATAAGATGAAGAAAACTGTTTTACTTTTATTAGCATTATGCATTACATCAATGATGTTTGCAGATAATTTTGTAATGATCAATGTTAAAGATCAACAAAATTTAAAAGAATTGTTTAACAAAAATGACGTAAAAATTCATTATTACAATGATAATTTCGTTCTTGCTACATCAGCAAATTTAGATGACGATATGATTTTGTTAGACGAAAAATCTTTTGAAGACAATGAATTGTATTATATAGTTTATTGTGAAAAAGAAAACCAACAAAATTATGTTGAAAGAGAAAATGTAGAAGTCTTATTTAGTAATAATGATTTATTGATTGTCAAGTCTTTAGGTGCTGAAATAAAACCAGCTAAGAATGATGGTATGGTTGCTATCTATAACAAGACAGCAAGATTAGCACAAGCACGTCGTGACTTCCCAACAGTTACAGAAGAAGATGCACTTACAAGAACATTGATGGACGAAGTAAGCATTGAAAACTTGACAGCTACAGTTCAACATTTGCAAGATTACGGAAGAAGACAATACAACACATCACAAGCTTACGAAGCAGGTCAATGGATTTACGATCAATTTGACAATTTAGGATTAGATGTTGAACAGTTTGAATTCAAATATGGTGTTAATGAATCTTCACCAAATATCATTGCTACACAATGGGGAACAAAATATCCAAACAAATATATCGTTTGCGGAAGTCACTATGATTCAGAGAGATCAGGTCATGGTGGACAAGAAGCTCCAGGTGCTGACGACAATGCAACAGGTGTTGCTACAGTTTTAGAGACAGCAAGAATTTTATCAGAATATACTTTTGAATGTTCAATTATTTACTGTGCTTTTTCAGCAGAAGAAATAGGTTTGGTAGGTAGTGAAGCTTATGCATCATTCTGTGCTGAAATGGGTTATGAAATCGTTGCTTATTTCAATAATGATATGAACGGATATTTACATCCAGGCAATGAAATTCACGTTGACTTGATTTATCCTGACAATGTTGAAACTCTTGGTAATTATTATATGAATGTCGCTAATGTTTATTTCCCAGAAATGGAAGTACGTCATATAGAATTCACTAAAGGTGACAGCGACCATACATCATTCAATAACAATGGATTTATGGGAATTTACCCATTTGAAGATAAAGACAACTCAAGTCCTTACATTCACACATTAGAAGATGTTATCGGAATAAGCGTCAATTCATTCGAACAATCACAACGTTTCACACAAATGAATCTCGCTTGTCTTGTTACATTAGCAGGTTTATCAACAGAAAGTGTTATGGAAAATGAATACAGTTATGTTAACATTTTCCCAAATCCTGTTAAAAACACATTGACATTATCAACAGAAACAGAAGGTGTTAAGGAAGTTAAGATTGTTAATGCATTAGGTCAGACTGTTAACGAATTTTCATTTGAGACAAGCACAACAATCAGCACAAAAGATTTGAATGACGGTGTTTATTTTGTTAAAGTATTGGGTGACAATCCTATGACAAAGAAAATCGTTGTCAGACATTAATAAATAAAGCTATAAAGTTATGAAGAAATTAGTATTGTTATTAGTTTCTTTGTTTATGATTGTTTCTGTTCAGGCTCAGACAGTCATAACAAAGGACTTCAATGATTATCAAGAAGACGTTATTTTAAACGGTCAAGATAATTGGGTTGCCAGAGCACATAGTGCAGGTGGTGGACAGTTCAAAGTCAACTACTTAGGTGCTGGCGGCAATACATCTCCAGATGAATCATTGGCAGTATTTTTTGACAATGCCAATACAAATTATGGTGAAATTGCCACACATAAATCCACTCCGGATTTTCAATTTGATTTCTCAGAAGGCGGAACTATAGAAATAGAGTTAGATGTTTTGCGTAACCACTGGGGAACTGTTTTCGGAGTTGGTTACGATGCTGACGGCGACGGCGTTGTTTTGCCACCAATGAATTATGAGACAACAGAGCCAAATCCGAATTTGTCGAGCAAAGACGGCGGTATTTATTTCACAACAACAGGTTTTGATGAAAGACCTAAATTCGTTAATGGTATAGTATTGCCAAACAATAAGTTAGCTGTTGACTTTGACTATGAACAAAAAGGATGGTCACGTTGGAAAATCATGATTGACCTTGAAGCTAACGACGGAGCAGGCAGTGTAACATTATTTGCAGACTATGGTTGCACAGGTGAGTTTCAACCAGTTCCAGAAGTTCAAGGTATCAATGCAGGTTTGAAACCAGGTTCAGGCGACCGTTTCGACCCAACTATGTGGGACGGTATTTTCTTCTTAAACAGCTCACATGCAGGATACGATAACTTGTTAGTACGTCATATTCCAGCAGGTTTGTCATCACAATTCATTGATTTCCCTCATATTTCAGACCAGTTGATTTCAGCAGAACCTATCGAATTGAAAGCTACATCAACATCAGGTTTACAAGTTGAATTTGAACTTTTGGAAGGTCCAGCGACATTAGAAGGCAACATCTTGACACTCACAGGTGAAGCTGGCATCGTTAAGGTGAAAGCAATACAAAATGGTGATGAGACACAATGGCAAGCAGCACCTTCTGTGACACGTACTTTTGAAGTCATTAATCCTAACGATTTCACTCCAGAAATCAAAATACGTCGTCCTTATGACGGAACGATGGTTTACGTGAGCGACCTCGAATCTCCTATTATCATATCTTTGAGCGCATACGTAGAACACGGCGATGCTATCAAGTTCGAATCTGTTACTTGCGACATCGACGGCGAGACTGTTGAGTTGATGACATCTTATCCTGATGATCCTACAAACGGTTACTGGTACACACAATGGGTTCCTACAAAATACGGAACATATAACATGACAGCAACCATCCAACAATCAGGAGGAAAAGTGACAAGCGTTTCAAATACTTTTGAAGTCACAAACGAATTTGAAAATATAAGTGTCACAGCTTTCGACGGCGACCTCGCTATAAGTCCAAGCAAACAATACAACAGTAAAGAATATGTGTTCCCAACACACGTCAATGCGTTCAATAAAATCAATTTGGTATACAATCACAATTGTGCTGGAGCTTGCGACCCATACGACAGAGTCGGTTATTGCCGCGTGAAAAACTATCGTGGAGAATGGGTTGAACTTTATCGTTATGTCACTCCATTCGGTGGTGAATGTGACGATAGCATGGACGTAACTGATTATACCACAATACTTCAAGGTCTTGTTGAATTTGAACTCTACTTCCAGACATGGGACGGACAAGGTTATAATCCAACAGCTATTTTCGATATGACCAAAGGAAAGCCAGAATACAAATATGTCAATATGAATGAGATTTGGTATGGTATTTACGACTTTGGTGATTACAGAAACAGACAACCTATCGAAAAGAAATTCTATACTTTCACAGAAGAAGTTGAAAAAGCTAATTTGAAGATAACAACTACAGGACACAACTGGAGCAGCGGAAATAACGGAGCTTACAACACTGGCAACGCCGCTGAGTTCTACGAAGGAACACATAATATTATTATCAACGGCAAAAAAGCTTACGAACAACACTTATGGAGAACTTGTAATCCAAACCCAGCCGGTTGTCAACCACAATCAGGTACTTGGACTTACAACCGTTCAGGATGGTGTCCAGGTTCATTAGCAATGGTTTGGGATTACAGCCTCGATGAATACATCGCCGACAGCACAGTCAATTTGTTCTATGAATTGGACCCATCTTACATCGACGAATGTCATCCAAACTTCCCAGACTGTATCAACGGACAAAACTTCTGTCCTAACTGTTTGGCAGCAGACAACCCAATTTTGAGAGTTTCAGGCAAGGTTGTCACATACAGCAATGACATAAAATCTGTTTACACAACAGAAGGCGTCGTGGAAAATAAAGACCCATTTGCTGTTGGTTTGTTCCCTAACCCAGCGACAGGCGCTTTAAGATTGACAACAGATTACGACAAAGGATACGTTTGCGTACATATTATAAATATGCAAGGTCAAGAAGTTCGTAACTTTGTCTTTGAAGGCAGTGCGTTGATAGATATTTCAGACTTAGCACCTGGAATGTATTTCGTTAACGTAATTGGCGGACAAGTTGTTACAAAGAAACTTGTTGTTAAGTAATGGCTAAAGTCTAATGACAAAAGGCTAAAGTTAATATTAAGGGCTGCTGTTAAATAACGGCAGCCCTAACTTTTATCATTAACTTAACTTTAGTTCTTAGTTCTTAGCCCTTAGTTCTTAACTCTATCAAAGAAAATGCTTTTTCCGCTTACGGAGAGAGGGAGTGCCAGCACCATGCTGCATTCTGGCAATAAGTTGAGACTTAAGACAGCTTGACCGACGGAGAACATGACGCGGCTGTCGACTCTGAAGTCGGCGGCTAATGATGTTGCCGAGCCGATGGCGATGCCGAGGTCGTTGGCGTTGAAGAAGCAAGGCACGTTTTTAGGTTTGTCACCGCAGGTTGGGAATCCGCAGGCGGCGCAGTTCAAGCCGAGCGGACTTATTTTCATTCCGAATAGAATCACTGCGCCGCAGTTCAAGATGTTTTCTGCGTCGCGGTTAAGGAATTCGAGTTCGCGTTCAACGGCGAGCTGTTTCATTTTTTCAGCGATTTTCACGATGGTGTCGTCGGTGGCAACGGCGAGAACGAGGTTGTCGGTGCCTCTTGCCTTTGGCGCGGTGCGAGCAGCGCACATTAATTTATTAGCGATGTCTTTGATATTTTCGTTACGGATTTGTTCTTCAAAAGTTATCATAATTATTTAATTTTAATGTTTAATGAAAGACAAAATTAAGGAAAAAAAGTTTATCAAAATTACTATAATTATGATATTGAAACACAAAAAAATGTCATAAATTGATGTTCCAACGAAGAATAATTTTTTTTAAACGAGATGTCTTTTTTCCTAATTGTAGACTATATAATCGATAAAAAATATTTTAAAAAAAAGTCCTGTTTTTACTTGTAAAATGAAAATATATTTGTTTACTTTGCAATGATATAATCGAAACTAATTTTATATTTCTACGAAGTCATCTTAAGTATGACGTTGAACTCAAAACTACTGCAAATGCTACACTTTCAATTTTTATAAAATTGTAAGTCGTTATTTTTTTGACTAAAAAAGTAAATAATAGAAACAATATTTATAAACGTTAAAAACAAAACAAATGCGTTCAAAAATTTACACATCATTATTCGTTGCTTGTTTAATTTTTATGACATCATGTGGTAAAAGTTCCGCTGATTTGACTAATTTTTCAGAGTTTATAAAATACAATACCACAGAAAAACAAAGCTCTTTGTCGGAGACTGTAAGTTTGTATGTTGACTATTCAACATGTGTTGCAGAAGCGAAGAATTCTAGATATTTCAAGGCTACACATCCTTCTATTGTGGATTGTTCTCCTGTTTTTTATTCAATAAAAGGATCTGTTATTAAAAAAGAAACAGATAACCGTCAGACAGTTTATAATTTGCTTAGCGACATTCACGAAGTCAATCATGCTGATATAAAGAGTGCAGTAGGACAGATTGTAAATGCTAACAACCAAGCAGTTATCATAACAGACGGTGAATATTACATGCAAGGTAGTGTAAGAGATAATCTCAACAATCCTTATTTGGCAGAAGAATTCAGAACATGGATTAACAAAGGTTATGATATTTATTTCTATTGTGAACCATATTTAGAGTCAAAGAAATTTAATAAATATCGTTACTATATTCTTTTCACAGACGATGATATTTATGATAACATAAACGACCGTTTCAGCCGCTCTTGTTCAGCAGAAGACTATGGCGTTACAGTATTCCATTTGTCAGACGGTCAGTTAAGAGTGAATATGGATGAAAATTATCCAGTAATCAATGCAACCGTTTCTCCATCAGAAAATACCAAGATAGAAAATGGTATAGATGTTCAAGAATATTACACTAAATGGAGTGATATGACCAATTATATGACAGAAGGTGACATTAATCAAACGTATATACTCAGAGGTTTGTATGTTAATAATGAAGAATCAAGTTCATATAAAATCACTAAGATTAAACCTGTTGTTTATCAATTGTATCCAGAATATGAAGCATTCTGTAATAGTAAGTATCTTGGCGAAGAATTACCTAAAGCTGGTAAATTCAAGCAAGTAAAAAATGTATTTGAAATAGATGAAGACATCTTTGAAGAGACAGGAGAAATCGTGTTGAAACTAAAGGAAGGTTTTGATGGTGCCGGCGATCTTTCTTATGACCATCCAAACTTGTTGAAAGTTGACTTTATAGTTACTGATGCAGAAAATAACTTTACACGTAACGAAGATGTGAATTCAGCATTCAGATGGAAATCAATTTCTGCTGCACAAAATCATTCAGAAAACACTTCTTTATACGAAAGCATTTCTTTGGTGCTTCAAAATCCAAAACTTAATCCTAAGAAACGCGAAGTTGTGTTGTATACAGTATACATCAGCACATATGGTTTGTAATAAATAAATCAAATAAAATAATTATTAATTAAAAACAGTATAGTTATGTTTAAACCTATTACAACAGCACCTGCACTTTCACAGGCAATCACATCAACTTATCTTTATGATGTCGTTATCGCAATAGTTTTTGTTGCTATTATGGTACTTGTCGCTAATCTCATTCAATGGAGACCTGGTAAAAACGAAACATCAGGTAAAACAAGAAGAGTATGGTTCTTTGTTTTGATGTTTGTAAACCTCATTGGATGTTTAGTATTTGACTTTTTAGCATGGCTTAGTTACATTACAGTCCCTGCTTTTTCATCAAAATATACACTTGCGATGATAGTTGCATCAATAGTTTCAACAGTAGTTTATTTTGGTTTAGGTTTCGTTCTTGTAAAGATCGCTCCTATAGGAAGTAAACTTCAGTCAATATTCCCTAAGAAAGACAAATAATTATGGCAAAGATATTTTTAATTGGTATAGGCGGCACAGGTATGCGCTGTCTTGAAAGTTTCGTACATACATGCGCCATCGGTATGTATGATGAGACAGAAGTAGAAATGCTTGCCCTTGATACAGACAAGGACAACGGCAATTTCGTAAGATTAAGAAAACTTGTAGAACACTATAATAAAATCAATGGTGGTATAGCTAAAAAGAATACATTCTTCTCCGCTAAAATCAAGTATTATGAGTTTAGTCCAGGTTATACCGACAATGATTCATTTGCAGTTCTTTCAAATTATACAAATCTCGACACACATAGAAACACAGACCCATCTGCAGATTTTGTAGATATGTTTCTCAGTCAAGATGTAAGAAACATGAACCTTAAAGATGGCTACAGAGCGCAGACACAAATGGGTTCATTGTTGATGTATTACGCTATAGAGCAAGCTGCATACGAAGCAAAGAACAATATTAGAAGCAAAGGAACCAACGATTTAAGAGAATTCTTATCATCATTGAATGCAGGCAACAAGCAGCCAGTATTCGTCTTCGGTTCAGTTTTCGGCGGTACAGGAGCTTCTTCAATTCCTATCATTCCTCTCGCATTCAAACAAGCAGACAAGATTTTTGAAAGAAACAATGATGTTGTTGCTGATAATTATTTCGGTTCTATAGTATTGACAAACTACTTCAAATTCGACGTAAAAGGCAATTTGAATGAAGTCGTCGCACGTAGTGAGAACTTTGCAATCAATTCACAGTCAGCATTGATGTTCTATAATGAAGACGCAACAGTAGCATCTACTTACAAACGTTTATATCTTCTTGGAAGACAAAGTTCTGAAACCAGAGACGTTTTGGATAAAGAAAACGGCGGAAGTAGCGGTGTTACAGGAGGCAAGGATCAAAAGAACCCAGCAGACTACATTGAATTGCTTGCAGCATTTGCAGCATATAACTTCTTCAAGGAAGCACGCCAACCAGAACCATTCAAAGATGACCAAGGCAAACGCTTCTTATGCTTGTCACACGATTACGGCACAAATAAGTTAGACTTCCGTTTGTTCGCACAGGAAGATGAAGAAGTCTTCAAGAAAAAACTTGGTGCTTTTACAGTTGCTTCACTCTTGAATTTGAAAGGTACAGAGTTCTTCGCAAACATAGTAAACGAAAGAAATATGTTTGAATCTGTAAACGCAAACGGAGTGGAAATGGATTCTTTACGTGAATACTTAGCATTATATAATGTTGGTCTCGACCAAAACGATAATGTCGTCAGAGGCTGGTTGCCACAGATGAATGCCGGAAGAGGCGGTCAAGGCATATTCTTCAACGATGCTTTATTCCGTTGCGAAACACTTAAGGAACTGAATAAGTTTAAGTACAACAGTCAACTCTTTGTCGGTGACAACCCTCCAAAGTTTGATGTTGGTTTTTTGAGCAATATTTTCAGTACTGTTAAAAATAAGTTTGTTGCGACAGACGCTGAAAAACGAAACAATTTCGATGACTTGCTTTCAAGAACTTATTCAACAATTATGAACCTTTATTTTAACGATTAATTATGGCAGAAAGAGAATTATTACTATTGGATTCCACGAACCCGATAGTTCCTGCAGAAGCAAATAAATGGTGCAGTATAGATAATGCAGCAGTAGAGAATTTTATCAAGAATATAGTCACATCAAAAGGAGGTGCTAACGAAGAACAACAAGATAAGTTAAGAGCTATAATCTCTGGTGTTCCATCACCATGGGCAAGAGTTCTTTTGACACGTAAAGCTGTTGTTCAACCTCAAATTGAGTTGCGTGATACAGTTTTGGATGAATGTTATAAATTGTTGAAATCAGAATGGAGAGGATTGGTAGCAGCATACGCATTATATCCTGACAGTTTTGAGTTCTCAGCACCAATCCAGCTCACCGGTAAAAGCGTTTCTGACAACGACGGAAATATGTCTGTAAGATATATATACGGACAAATGCTTTTTGACGAAACACCACTCTGGACATATAAGAGAGAAAAAGTTGAGACAAAAGACAACCCTCCATGCGTCCAAATTCTTTATTACAAGAAAAACGAAGATAATGGCTTCAAACTCATTCCAGTTGCAGCAACATCTCCATACACATTCTTGTTCTCTTCAGTAAACTACAATTTGGAAGTTGCTAAAAGAGAGATTCCATGGATTGGCAACGACGGTAAGTTCTATGATCCATTGAAATGTCCTTCAGTAACAATGAATGACTTGCAACGACTCTATTCATTCTTGAATATGGTAAGTTCAAATATTCTTCCTGGAGAAACTGAAGAAAACAATCCTGAAAAATTCTATCTCAGCTGGTTGGAAACAGTATGTAGAATAAAGGAAAATGCAAGCAGATATAATATTTCAGACAGAGAAGTCAGAAGACATTTGAATTCATGGTTGGGTGAATTAGGACGTTGGAAAGACGAAATCGGAAGAAAGGTAAGCGACTCTGGTGAGACACCTAATCCAAACATTCCTTTGATGTTCAGCACAAAACCAGCTGGACCATTAGCTTTGATGTTGAACAATGACCATAAGTTCTATTTCTCAGACGGAGTATTGTCAATTCAAAACCAGTCAGGCAATGAGATTTTAAGTTCTAATGTATTCATTGGAAGTGAATTCATTGCAGCATGGGACAATAACCCAGAGAACGGAAAAGATTATAGCAAATCTGCAGCATATTATGTAATAACATCAGACAACAAATATGCTATTCCGCTTCCATTCACAAACGAAGCATTGCGTGTGTTCGAAAACAACATCGAGTCAATTGTTAATGGTGACAGCAGCAGTTTTGTAAGATTATATGCAAAAGTCACAACAGACAATCGTGTTGAGTTAGAACTTAAAGCACGTTTAGACAAAGCAGAAACATATATTCCAATCTGTAAAAAGACATATCAGATGTCGCTCATCCCAGAGACAGACGGCAAGGTATTCGTATGGCCAAACTTCTCTTCAAGAGATTGGAAAAAATATTTCTACTATAGTGAATTCCCTTCAAATGTCAGCGGCGTGAAGATGTTGCCATGTTTCGACAACTTGGACTTCAGAGTAGCGAAAGAAGAAGATGTTGAGAATAACTTCTTGGTAAGATATCCTATCGACAAAGTTGCAGCAAGCAGTCATAAATATGAAATCATAAAGAGTGATTCTCCATTGAAGATGATTGCTATCAGATTGAATAAGAGCGGTTCAGAAATGGACGGCGGTGTTCTCTTGCTCAAACGTACTCAAGATAGCAAGCCAAACACAATGCGTGAAATCTCAACATTGGCATCATTGAAGGAAGCTACTGTAGGTATTGACTTCGGAAGCACTAACACATGTGCTTACTACAAATTGATGGACGGTCGTGACTCAATGCCTATCCCATTCAGCAACAGACGTCTTGCCCTAGTTGGATTTGACACAACACGCGGCGCATTGGCAGGTAAAGATGAATTACTCTTCGTATCAAACGAAGGAACATTATTCCCAAATGGTCAGGTCAAGTCATGGTTGCATTTACATGATCCACAATATTTGACACCAGACGGCGATCTTAACAAGATTCCAGATTTGGCAGTAGAAATCATCGGCGGTGTACCTGTCAACGAAAGCAATATTTCTGTGAAGTCGATGAACGAACAGGTAATCCAAACCAATGCCGGTGAATTGCGCTATAACATGAAGTGGTATTCAGAAGCAGAAAGCGAATCAAGAAAGACAGCATATATGAAGATGTTATGGATTCACATCTGCGCTGATATGATTGATAGTCCAAATCCTTGTTATCCAAAAGTCGTCAACTGGTCATTCCCAAGTTCAATGACTACATCAGACCGCAAGGCTTTGAAAAACATCTATAAACAAGCTGTAGAATATCCATTCACTACTAATTCAGGTGCGTTTATACCAAAACTCGAAGACTATACAGAGGCAGAATCAGTATGTGCTTATTCAATTTATAAAGGCACAGAAGTGAACAGCACTACATTGAGTTTAGGTATTGACGTCGGCGGTTCTACAAGTGACATTTTGGTTGTAGGTTTGAAAAATAACGTCAACGCATTGCTGACACAAAGTTCTATCAGAATGGCAGGCGGATTCTTCTTCAACGCAATCAACTCTTCACCAAAATTCCGTAGAAGTCTGCTTAATTTCCACGATTCACACCAAACAAAAGTCGATACTAAAAACATTGCTGATGTTGTGGATTCTAATCCAGAAATATACGGCAGAGCTCCATATTATTTGAATAATGTATTCGACCAGTTGAATAGCGACAGAGATTTCAACTACTTCTATAACTTCATGCGCAAGGAAGTGACACCAGTCTTCGCATATCCAGCATACGTGACAGGCGTGCTTATGTTCTATTCAGGTTTATTGGTAAAGAACGTCGTTACAAAGAATGGTCTTGATAATCTCAAGAATATCGAGATGCGTTATTACGGCAAGGGTGGTCGTCTCTTCGAATGGTTGCTCGACGTCTATTCAGAAGATGGTGAAAGATATTACAGAAAATGTTTTGAAGCCGGTTATGGTTCTAAAGATGTAAGACTTTCAATAATCCCACAACAAAAAGCTGAAAATAAATCGGAAGTTGCCATCGGTCTCGTTTCAGGTTTGTTCGCAAGCGTTGCAAGAGGACAACAAGATGAAGACGGACAAAGAATCATTGAACGTTACGACGTTGTCGGTGAAAAAGGCATCAAATGTACCAAAACAGATAGCATTGTCGAAGACTTGGATCTCATCTCTAAAGAGTTGTTCGATGGCGGCGTTAACATTGAAATGCCAGATACATTAGAAAACTTCTCCAAGTTCATAGATATCTTCACTCAATTCCTTACAGAAGAATCAATCTTAAAAGATGTTTCTGTATTGGATAAAGGCAAGAATCACCTTAGAATCAGAGCATTTATACAAAAAGACCCTGAATTCAACAAGTGCATGGAAGCCTTTAACAAAGGCATTGAAGAAAACAAGCGTCCTACATACAGAATGCCTATCTTCATTGCATCAGCATTGTGTTATTTGAATGACGTGCTTTTACCAGAAGTATCTAATCAGTTAAGATAATGAAATCAAAATTACTGCTTTATATTGACACTAATATTATAGTTCCTGTTTCATGTGACGCCAGCGGGCGTACACATGAAGCGGAAACTATATATTATAACGGAAATCCTAGTACTGACGACATAGAAAGAATACAGGACTTCTATCAGAAGACAACAGGCGTCAACATTATTGACACTCATTTCGTTTTTTCAGAGACAATAGAAAATTCCTTCAGAAAAGAACTTATCAGTACTTTTGAAAAAGAAGGCATCAAACCAGTCTCTTTTACAGCTATCCCTTCTGTAGTATTGACAGAATTTGCATTAAAGCAGATTCCAGGCGGCATGGATTCGTTCGGCGAAAATGTGGTCATCATATATTCAAATGAAGATTCCTTGAGAGTGACCGGAACCATATATGACGGCAATGCATGGCGATGGAATGTAAGCAATGATATGATTCCGAAGGTTGGAAATTCACCTTTGAAACGTTGTCTGGTGGAATGTCTCATCAAAGAAAGAGACAGAAATCTTGGATCTATCGACGACCGTAACAGAGAGCAGGAGATAAACTATCAGATGCAGTTCGCTGACGAATGGCTCAGAATATATAAAAATCTCCAATCTGGCGAAGATATGATCATCGATTTCAAATTCAGCTTTGAAGATTCCAACGTAAAGTTGAGAATGCCAAAAAGAGAAATCGAATTGTCGTATGAAAAGACATTGGCTCCTGCCATTTCAAGCATCGTCAGTTACAAGGAAAAAAAATGCAGTAATTCAATAAAATACTCAATCTTGGTCGGTCCGGCTTTTGAAGAGGAAAACTTTACATCAAAAGTGAAGATCGCCTTGGATTGCGATGAACAATTCAGCGTGGTCCCTTATGTACGACTCGGTTCCGTGTTCGCGAAATACCTGTCGGCATGCGAGGTAGAAGAAGACTTCAATAAATTCGACCAAATCTCAAAAGACCAAGACAAGGTGTTCAAAAACACCCTCGACTGGATTCAGTACGCTCAGATATTGACAGAATTCAACGAGAGTCTGAGCACAGAACTTAAAGAATTGTCGAGATGCGTCGGTAAAGATACAGAGGGACTTAAGTCGGTCTTATCAGAAACCGATAAGTATATGCAGAAGAGTAACTTTGCAGAAGCAAGAGTTGCCCTGAACAAAACATTGTTCCCTTCAGAATTGGTGAGCGACTCTATCAAGGAGGCAAGATTGCTGCTCGCTAAAAAAGAAAATCTGGAAGGTGTCTTTGCAAAACTTGAATGCGTCGACGGCGCACGCCAACTCATCATCAAGATTAAAGACAATTCAGAAAAGATTAAATCTGAAATGGAAAACAGCGATTCTCATAGAAAGACAATAGCCGATAAGGCAAATAGAATCGACTTCTGTGAGGAGCATTTTAATGAATATCTTGATCTGAAACGAGAATTCAACAGAGCTGAAAGTTATAAGGAAAAAGCAGACCTCGTGCTTAAGATGAAAGAGGTGTCTGATGAACCAATGCCAGAGTTGAAACTGCGTCAGGTGTTCGCGGAAATAAAGTATTCTAAAGAATTAGTTAAGGTAAGTTTCTTCAAGAAAAAGACAGTGGTGCATGTTATGGTGAATGTCAAAGACGATGATGTTCTGCCATGCGATGCATTGCTGAATTTGTCGAACAAAGTGCTTATCAGAGCATCAGAAGGTGATGCAGAATGTGTAGCCTATGAAATTGAAAAAGGCGAGAATTCTTTCGCCGTTGATATTGAAGAAAATACAACAGAACTGGATTTCAAAAAACCAATATATTGCTATTTGTTCACAGGAAAGAATGTGTTGGATAGATCAGCCATCAGGTGTGATTGGGTAGTAATTAAATAATTGATTAATTAATTATGAGTAAGATAATAACTTGTCCATATTGTTACAATAAGTTCGTTAACAAAGATGTGGAATATCAGTGTGAAAACATTGAGACTACTGTTGACGGAACAAGAAAGTGTGAGGAAGAGATAGACCAGAGATTTAATGACCACTGGGGCGTGCCAAGAATGTCAAGGCATTTCTTCAAAGGAAAGCCATTCTCACTTTTCAGCAGCACTCCTAAAGCGTCAAAATGTGACCAATGCGGCAAACCTAGCACACGCTTCGTATGTCCTCATTGCCATAACTGGCTGCCAACAGAAATGATAGAAGAAGGTTCTGAAATCATATCAATCGTAGGAGCTCCTAACAGTGGAAAGACAGTGTACTTCTTCAACCTCATGCGTCAGTTGGAAAAGAAAGGCTATCTCCTTGGATTGACAGTAACAGCGCAAGATGAAGGTCCTGATAAATACAAGAAGACCTCAATGATTTATCGCGATATGGTCAAGTTGATGTATGAAGACAAATTACTTCCAGACAAAACACCTGTGAATGAAGGCGAGAAACCAGTTCCATTGATCTTTAAGTTGTCAAATAAAAAACTTGGACAAAAGTCGGGCAAGACTATATATATCGTCTTCTATGACACTCCGGGTGAAGCATTCCAGGATAGTGAACAGATCTCCAGAATGGCAGACCACGTAAGCAATTCAGCAGGTATATTGTTGTTTGTCGACCCATACAATATTCAAAAACTCACAGGAACACTTCAGGCTGCATCGAATGGAGAAGTGCTCTCAGGCGGCACACAGGAGAACGACACTGTTTTGAACTCATTGTTGCAGAAAGTCGATGTCAAACAATCAGAAAACAAACCTTTTGCGATAGTGTTCAGCAAGATAGATGCTGTTATGGAAGGACTTTCAAAAGAAGGTGCTGAAGAATTGCAGAATAATATCGATTTGAAGAAGAACAGTTCGTTCCTGAAAAACAAGAAACTTTCACTTTCAGAAATAGAACAGATAAGCGGTGCTTTGGAAGAAATATCTCACGACTGGGATGTCGGTGATATGAAAGCACGTATTCGCGAAAAATATAGAGAAGAGAATATCAAGATGTTCGCCGTTTCATCATTGGGATGCAAACCTGTTGATGGAATGATTCCAAATATTAACCCATATCGTGTCATGGATCCTCTCGTATGGATTTTACATAAAATGGGCGGTTTTGATATACCTGTTGAATAATCAAAAATACTGTTGTTATGAAAATTTATCAAATAATATATAATTCATCGGCTTCAGGTTTGAGTGGACGCCCTGGATTCGGAGTAAGAAATGTATCGGAAGGAACACCGCAAGAATACATTAAGACGGTAACAGAGACTTCTTTCCTTCACAAATATTTCTCCGGCAAGTTTGACCTCAGAGGAAATGCTGCGATGTTGGCGGCATCTCCTGAAAAGATTTATGAATGTCCAAGAGGTTACTACTACAGAGTCCTTAATATCGACAGCAAACCAGTCTACGCAATCGCGAGAATTGTGTCGGCACAATTTGACCACGAGTTCTATGTAAAAGGTTCAGCTCGTCCTGGCAACTATATCGCTCATATCCTGATGACAGAAGAGTACCCAGGCAAAAAGGCGTTCGGTCTTCTTGCAGAAGCAGGAAAAGAAGGCGAGATGCATTTCATTCCTCAAGACTGGAGACCTGTACAGACAAATCCAGAGATGGTGGAACTTATGACAGGAAAACCACAATCTTACCTCCCAGTGCTGACAGACGAGTTCCCAGAACTGCCATCGGTATGGAGCAAACTGTCACTCGACCTATTGTTCTCTTACAGAGCAGCATTGAAAGACCAGAAACCTATCGTTGTTTCAATGAAAGATGCAATAACATCAGCAACAGTCGCCAAATTCATGAATCTCCTCCCAGATTCATTGGCAAAGGAAACAACATTCGTCATCAACCATCAGGAAGACTCCTACGCAAAAGATGTAAAGATATCATTCATTAATGAATATTATCAATATACAATATCTCCAATGCTTTACACTTATATCAACTTGTTAGACGACAGCAGACAAGCTGATAAGGTTGAAGAAATTTGGCGTCCTATTTTGGAACAAGCACTTAATGATAACGACTATGCAAAAGCTGAATTGTTGATAAACTGGATATTCAGCAGAATGGCAGAAGACAATGTAGAGTCGCCAGCAAACCTGAACGAAGCCTTGTTCAATTATACTCATAATAAGTCACAATTTACAATAAACACTATAGACGAAGTCGCTAACATACTTGAAGTCATCAGCAAATACGCTAGACAAGGTGATGTTAACGCAGATCATCTGAATGCTTTAGTCATTAAGGTTGTTGATGAGGCAAATGAGTTGGACGACTATGCAAAGACTATCGACTATTGTGAGAAGATACATAAGGCTGGTTTAGATACAGAAGCATCAAAGAAACATATACAAGACAAGTTTACAGAATTCGTAATCAGTGATTCTGAACGTTTGTACAATGCTTTTGTATTGTTGAAAGAAACCTTGTTAAGGAAATACAGCATCGTTGAGAAATATCCTAAATTCGATAAGATTATCTCTGAGATATTGCCAAAACAATCTGATATGTCACAGATTATCGTCTTTGCAAAATATCTGCAAAACGACGCACGTGCGAGAGTCGAGGCATATATCCGTCTGCTCGACAAGACTCCAGAATATATCTCACAGTATTCAGCATTGCTTGATTCAGACAAAGGCGAGGCAGAGAAAGCAGATTATATCGCTGCATTCCCAACACATTTGAACAATACCGCATTCGCTCATCTGTACTACAATCAGGTTAAAAGAGAGTCTTATATCACTTCAACAATAAAAATATTGAAGAAGATATTCGACCTGACAGAAGTCAATACGGAATTTACAGGATTTATCTTAGATGACAAACAGATTTACAGCACCCTCTACGGTCGCGTGAAGAAAGAACTCCGTAAGGAAGACTATTCAAATATGCAGAAAGCCATTGAAGATTATATCTTCTCATTGCTTCCAGACGACAGCAAAGACAGAGAACAATGGCATCTTTTGCACGATGTGCTGAATCTCAACTTGAAAGCAGATGCTAGATATATCCTTTCATTCTATAATCTCGCAAAGGAAATACTCCACATCGAGGCATTGAAAAAAGTATCTTCATTATGCTTTGAAGTGTTGCACTCAGACCAAATAGAAGAATTCTTGACACTGGTCAACCAGTATAACATCATGACAGATACTGAAATAGTTGAACGCGCTCTTTCAGAAAAAAGCAGACATCATCTGTCATACGTCATTCCTGTAGCAAAAACGTATAACTATGACTACGATAGAATTTTCGATTTAGTTATGCAATGCGGAAGAGATGAAAAGGAAACAAAGAAGATAATAAAGGCAAACTTCCCAGAACTTTATTCAAAACATCGTAAAGAAACTTTCGTCGCTAAGTTGAAATCATTGTTCTCAAGAAAGAAAAAGGACGAGAAAGATGAAGATAAGGCTGAAAAGAAAGCAGAGAAAGAAGAAAAAAAGATAGAGAAGGATAAAGCAAAGGAAAATAATAAGAAAAAAAAGAAATAACATAATGAAGCAATTTATCATAAAACTTTTAATAGTGTTCCTGGGTGTTATGTATAGCATCCCAGGATTTGCTACAGATTACGGCACTGACAAAACCTCTTGCGACATCAGATATTTTGTGACATCAGGAACCGTAAAGACTCACTCTTCATACTCTGCGAAATCTAAGGTGATGAGAACCATCAAGGCTGGTGATTACGTTTATGTAGACTCAGATGAGTATTTTTACAATGGCGATGAAGCATGGGTGAAGATATCAGGTCATGACGAATATGTCTTGTCATATTACCTTACGATAGAAGACAACCCTCAATATGTGTCAACATCAACAGAGGATATCCTTGAGTCAAAGCAAACATTGTTCAAGTTAGGATTTCACAACATTCCTAAGTGGTTGGGAATAACTATGTTGAGCGTCTGGGTCTTGATGGCCTTGATTTTATGTTGCGTGGTATTGACAAAAATTGACTACAGATTAAGATGGTTCCCTCCAAATAAAAAGCCAGGGTATGTAAGTAGTCCCGACCCAGAATATGGATTCGGTCAGTCGAAAGTTCTTTTCTTTAGTCCGGCACCATACAAACTGTTCTCGTCAGTCGCGATAGCTTTCATTGCAACATTTATAACAACAATCGTATTGTTCCTTCTTGTTGGAGGTTTGACATGGCTTTGCACATGGGCAGGAAGAATACTTCTTGTCGGTTTGTTCTGGATCATTATGATTGCATTGTACATACTTGGTGTCGGATTGGTGTTGAATGGTATTTTTGGAGTTTTGAAGATTGTGTCATTGGCATTATGCTGGATTCCAATTTCTCTCGCTGTCAATATGGGCGATTACACAGAAGATGTGTACGACTGGGGATATAATATGGTAGAATGGGGAACAAGAGTGTTCACTACCTTTAATATATTTGAAGTTGCTTTATACATAATTAAGACATATTGGTTGACGGCATTGGTAATATCAGCAGCGCCTCTCTTGTTGTTCTTGGCAGCGGCTGTATTATTTATGATATTTGCTTTCGGATTGATGATTTACGAAAATATAAAGATGAAGCGTTATAACGTAAGTCATCCTTGTCCTTTCTGCGGTGAGCACTCAGAACCTGCAGTGTATTTGTCGGACGGCATTCCGTTGCATGTCCCGTTGCGCCCAAGCGTATGGGGTATGTTCAACATTACGCACCCTGCAACAGGTGAGAAGATGCCTACATTATTCCTTAAAGGCAAAGACAACTTGGATAGAAGATGTGTGCATTGCGATAATTTGATATCCGCAAAGATAGGTGCTGAAAAACATATCGCAGTCGCTGGTGTTCCAAACTCAGGAAAGTCAACATTGCTTTACAGAATCGTATCTGAATTGTCTAGAATGAAAGTCGGAAATGAAAACATCTGTACTTTCACCGACAATATGGGCGTTGATGAAACATCGGTGAAATCATTCCTCAACACTATTGACAAAGGTCAGAAGATGGAGTTCTTCCCTGACAAGACATCAGAAGGAAGACATAAATCAATACAGATGTTGGTACAGAATCCAAGCGGTTCGCTTCCTTATCGTCTATATATCAACGATATCGCGGGAGAAATGTTCACTACATCAAACAACCAGTATGAAGACGCTCCGTTCTTTAAAAATACTAATGTGCTGATTTTTGCTTTGGACCCATTTACAATGAAAGCAAACGAATTGGATTTCTCACCGGAATTCGCATCATGGTATAAGAAGAATGTAGGCGATAAAAATGATTCAGTAGGAAAAGTGGACCTTGATGAAGCGTTCTCTGCTTTAGTCAACACCATCAGCAGATATAGAAATGAAAAAGAACGTTCAAAGATGAAGTTGATGTTGACTTATGTGAAGACGGATACTGGATATCTTAACGAATTAAGCAACAAGAACGACAGCGCTTTGTTGAGAGAATTCGCTATCTCTGAAATGGGATTGGAAAGCTTGATCAGCAAATTGGAATCTGTTGGCTTTGAAATCTCTTACTATGCAATCAGCGCATCTGATGATGCTAAGAAATCAGGCATATCAGATTATATCTCTGACATATTTGACGGTCTTAACATTTCATTCAAGAACTTGTCAGAAAAACAGATTGCTGAAAGAAAAGCAAAACAAAACACTGTTGAAAACGTTCAAAGAGAGGATGTCCTCAAAAATCCTCGTTTGCTTGGATTGAGTACATCAAAACAAGTGGGAGTCATTATCTTGTCGTTTGTTATCGGCGGTATGATAATTTTCGGACTCACAAAAATTAATGCCAACATACATAATAGAAACTATGAAGAAATGCTCCAACTTGTTCAGAAGGCATCGTCAGAACCATTGTCATATGATGAGGTGATGTCGGTTATCAAGACTGGAGTGTCGGAGAGAACTCTCAGCGATTCACAAAAAGAAGAACTGACAAATATGTATATGTCTGCCGACCGCGAAAAGAGAAAACATATCAGTCAGTTACGCAGTGTCTTGTATGCTAACTTTGAGTCACAAAATGGACGTATGTCTAATTTTGAAATATCGTTGAAATATAATGCTTTAGACTTGAAGAAATTCCAGCAATATTTTGACGAGTTCCAGAAGTTGGCTCCAAATGATGCTCAATATTTGAAATATCGTAAATTGTTCGACCAATTATTATTAAAGTATAAAGTATCGTTATGATAAAGAAAATATTTCTGACAATAGCAATAGTAGTATTGTCGTTGGCGTCATATTCTCAGTCTGCAGTTAAACAAGCGGAAAGCGCTTATGCTGCGGGCAACTATTCAGATGCTACTCAGCTCTATGAATTAGCAGCGTCTACAACCGCAGGCAATGAAACAGAAAGAAACAGGTTATATGCCGCGGCTAATAAATGTAGAGAAATATCTTCACTTCATACCAAAGCCGATAAGGCTTATGCAGCGAAGAATTACAAAGTCGCGATGGATAATTATAACATGATACTTAAACTCAATCCTAACGACAAAGTCGCTAAGACTCGCAAGGAAGAGTATAACTATACAATGAAAAATCTTGCAGAAAGTGCCGACTGGGAAAAAGTCAATAACTGCAAGACTTTCGCTGAAAAGGTCGTGAAAGCGAGAGAATTTCTGAAGAAATATCCTTCAGGACGCTATAAGAAAGCAGCTTCTAATATTGTAGCAGAAGAAGACCGTTGGCAAAAAGCGAAGAAGTTAAACACATATGAAGCATATCAAGATTATATTGATAACAGCACTATGAATGTTTATTTGTCTGCTGCCAACGCTGCAATAACAGAGATAGACGATGACTTATGGTTGTATGCCAAGACAATGAATACAAGAGAAGCTTACTTGGAATATTTATCCACACAAAAGAATAGAAACGGTAAGCATCTGAAAGAAGCTGAAGCTTTGTCTAATCTGGTGTTCGCTAGAGATATGTATAATCAAGGCAAATACGATAAGGCTTATGAATTTTTCCTCAAAGGAAAGACTTATGCCACTACATCGGATGTTCAGAAAATGGAATATTGCCTTAAGTATAAGTTGTATTCAAAGGCTTGTTCTTCTTCAGGAACAATAAAAGACTGCCAAGATTATTTGAAAAAATATCCATATTCATATAAAACAGACAACTCTTTCTTTTTTGAAGTAGAAGATAAACTGATGCGTTTGTTGTGCAATGAAGGAAGATTTAATGAAGCAATGAAATATGCTCGTTTGAAGAGCGAGAAGAAGTTTGTGAAGAAAGCACAAAAGGCTTGGAAAAAATCTCATAAATAAAATTTAAGATGAGGGATTTTATCGCTTGAAGAGTCCCTATTTCTAAAGGTGATAAGGATGTCAAAAGTCCTTGTCACCTTTTTCTATTATTAACATTTCTCAGAAAAATATTTATTATCTTTGCACCTTAATTAATATCTCATAAAACTTTATAAAAATGGAAAATAACGACAAACATTTCAAACGTTACACGGTAACGACAGCATTACCTTACGCTAATGGTCCAGTGCATATCGGTCACTTGGCAGGCGTTTATATCCCTGCAGATACTTACGTCCGTTACCTCCGAATGAAGGGTGAAGAGGTTTTGTTTGTCGGCGGCTCAGATGAACACGGCGTGCCTATCACTATCAAAGCTGAAAAAGAAGGCTGCACTCCTCAAGATATCGTCGATAGATACCACAATATAATCAAAGATTCTTTCGAAAAATTGGGCATCAGCTACGACATTTATTCTCGTACTAGCTCAAAGACTCACCACGAAACAGCATCTGCTTTCTTCAAGAAACTTTACGAAGAAGGCAAATTCATCGAAAGAGAATCAGAACAATTCTTCGACCCAGAACGTAACAAATTCTTATCAGACCGTTACATCATCGGTACTTGCCCTAAGTGCGGCAACGACCACGCTTACGGCGACCAATGTGAGAAATGCGGTTCTTCAATGAGCCCTGATGAACTCATCAATCCTCACTCTGCTCTCAGCGGCGCTCAACTCGTCAAGAAAGCTACAAAACACTGGTATCTTCCTTTAGACCAATACGAACAATGGCTCCGCGATTGGATTATCGAAGGTCATAAAGAATGGAAACCTAATGTTTATGGTCAAGTCAAGAGCTGGCTCGACAATGGTCTCCAACCACGCGCTGTTACTCGTGACCTCGACTGGGGCGTGCCTGTTCCTGTTGAAGAAGCCCACGGTAAAGTGCTTTATGTTTGGTTCGATGCTCCTATCGGGTATATCTCTAACACAATAGAAATCTGCCAAGAAAGAGGTACTGACTGGGAAAAATGGTGGAAAGACGAAGAAACAAAACTCGTTCACTTCATCGGTAAAGACAACATCGTTTTCCACTGCATCATCTTCCCTTGCATGTTGAAAGCTTACGGCGATTATATCGTTCCGGAAAACGTCCCAGCCAACGAATTCCTCAACCTCGAAAACGACAAGATTTCTACATCTCGTAACTGGGCTGTTTGGTTGCACGAATATCTCGAAGAGTTCCCTGGAAAACAAGACGTCCTTCGTTATGTGTTGACAGCTTACGCTCCTGAGACAAAAGATAATAACTTCACTTGGAAAGATTATCAAGACAGAAATAACA
>JAZOSA010000009.1:0-14273 GCA_045656905.1 Bacteroidales bacterium | reverse complement strand
AAGGTTACGTCTACATCGCAACACCACCTTTATATCTCATCAAGAAAGGCAAGACAGAACGTTACTGCTGGACAGAAGAAGAACGCGCTCAGATAACAAAAGAGTTGTCATCAGACGGAAGCGACAAAGGTTTACACATCCAACGCTACAAAGGTCTCGGTGAAATGAACCCTGAACAGTTATGGAGCACAACAATGGACCCAGCTCATAGAACATTACGTCAGATAACAATAGAAAACGGAGCCGAAGCAGACTACGTATTCTCAATGCTGATGGGTGATGAAGTTGGTCCACGCCGTGAATTCATCGAACAAAACGCAACATACGCAAATATCGACGCTTAAAAATATAAAAGCTAAAACTATGGATAACAACGACAACAAATTAGAACTTCTGACAAAAAAGATATACGAAGAAGGTATAGAAAAAGCTCAGAACGACGCTCAGGACATACTCGACAACGCTAAAGCAGAAGCTGAAAATATAATTAAAGAAGCTGAAGACAAAGCTAAGGCTATCATTGAAAAAGCTCAGAACGAATCTGCCTCATTACGTCAAAAGACTGAGACAGAACTCGGCATGAGTGCTAAGCAAGCCGTAGCAGCTCTTAAGCAACAAATCACTAACTTGATTTCTAATAACATTGCCGTTGATATGACAACTGCCGCTTTCAAAGACGAAGACTTCGTCCGCGAACTTATGGCTAAAATCATAGAGAAATGGAATGCTGAAAACGGCGTCGACCTTAACGTAATAATGAACAATAAAGAAAAAGAAGACTTTGAAAAATATCTTCTTGCCAAACATAAAAACTTATTAGACAACAACTTGACACTTGTAGCAAACGGCAGTCAAAAAGAAAGATTCGTAATCCAGCCTAAAGACGGCAGTTACAAAGTGACATTCTCTGAAAAGGTATTCGAAGAATTCTTCAACACTTACCTCAAAGATTATTCAAAAAAGTTGTTGTTCTCTTAAGTCAGACTAAAATTAGATATATCTGATTTCAGGTATATCTTTTTTTTACCATTTTTTGTCTCATTATTACGTTAATAATCATGAACATAGCAGGAGGAAATTATTATTGCCTGATAGCAGGACTTCCAGAGATAAGTCCCGACGACAAGAAGTTAAGTCTTTCTGTTCGGGAACTACGCGCATATCTCAGCGATTATCTTACAAAAAAGGAAATCGACACAATCGACCTTTTCTTCTTACCTAACGATAACGCACAGATTATTCGCCTTTTACAGAAGCAAGAACCAGATTCGAGTCTTCAAACCGTATTCACTGCGGAACAATTAGAAGATGAGATTCAAGACCCGATGTTCGCACCTTCTTATATCAAGGACTATCTTCTTGACTTACAAAAAGAAGACAGAGAAGTCACGAATCGTCTTCCAGAAGTGGAACTCAGCGAGAGATATTGGAACTTCATGCTTTCTCAAAAAGAAAGACTCATCAGAAAATATGCAGAGTTCTCTTTGAACATCAAGAATTTAATTACAGCATTAAACTGTCGCAAATATCATCTTGAGATAGATAAAGAAGTCATCGGCGATTCTTATTTCACCAAACAACTTAAGACATCAAGGGCAAAAGACTTCGAATTATCAGACAATTATCCTTATGTCGACACTGTGTTGGCACTCTTTGATAAAGACGCCGCGGAACGCGAGTACAAAATCGACATGCTTTATTGGGAATTTCTTGATGAAGAGACAGGACATAAATATTTCACATTCGACAATGTGATTGCATTTACGCTCAAACTGATGATATTGGAACGTTGGAGCAAGATGACGACAGAGCAAGGCAAGGCGATTTTCCGCGAGTTGCTCGAGCGTTTCAAGAACGAATTTCAGTTTGCCAAAGAATTTGATATATAATAATAAAAAGATATAACATGAATAAGACATTAGGTAAAGTAGTAAGCATCATCTCCAACTTGGTCTTGGTTCGTATTGAAGGAGACGTTTTCCAGAACGAGATATGTTTCATCTTCTTAGGAGAAGAGAAATTGATGGCTGAGGTTATCAAGATCATCGGCGATATCGCTTACGTTCAAGTATTTGAAAGCACACGCGGTCTGAAGCCAGGTTCAAAGGTTGAGTTTGAAGGACACATGCTTGAAGTGGAACTCGGTCCTGGATTGTTGTCGAAGAACTTCGACGGACTTCAGAACGACTTAGATAAAATGGACGGTGTATTCTTAAAGAGAGGACTTTACACACCAGCTCTCGAAGACGACAAGAAATGGTCATTCACGCCATTGGCAAATGTCGGCGACAAAGTCATTGCCGGCGACTGGCTTGGTAACGTGAAGGAAAACTGGCTCGACCATAAGATTATGGTGCCTTTCAAATTTGAAAGCGAATATACTGTTGAGTCTGTCGCTGCTGAAGGCGAATACACCATCAACGACACAATCGCTACATTGAAAGACGCTGAAGGCGAGATACATAATGTCACCATGGTACAGAAATGGCCTGTAAAACTCGCCGTCAAAGCATATAAAAACAAGCCACGTCCATTCCGTTTGTTAGAGACCGGCGTTCGTGTCATCGACACTATGAACCCAATCCTTGAAGGCGGTACCGGTTTCATCCCTGGACCTTTCGGAACAGGCAAGACTGTTCTCCAGCACTCATTGGCAAAATATGCAAATGCCGACATCATCATTATGGCAGCATGCGGTGAACGTGCTAACGAAGTAGTGGAAATCTTCTCAGAATTCCCTAAACTGGAAGACCCTCGCACCGGAAGAACCTTATACGAAAGAACGACTATCATCGCCAACACATCAAATATGCCTGTTGCTGCCCGTGAAGCATCAGTGTACACTGCTATGACGATAGGCGAATATTATCGTGCGATGGGATTGAAAGTGTTCTTGCTCGCCGACTCCACCTCACGTTGGGCACAAGCGTTGCGTGAGATGTCGAACCGTTTGGAAGAGCTCCCAGGACAAGACGCCTTCCCTATGGACTTGTCGGCAATCATCGCTGGATTCTACGCACGCGCCGGCATCGTTTATCTCAACAATGGCGAAACAGGTTCAGTGACATTCATCGGAACTGTGTCACCTGCGGGAGGTAACTTGAAAGAACCTGTCACAGAATCAACAAAGAAAGCCGCACGTTGTTTCTACGCCTTGTCGCAAAGCCGTGCCGACTCTAAACGCTACCCTGCCATCGACACATTAGATTCTTATTCAAAATATCTGGAATATCCTGAATTCATCAGCTTCGCTAAAGATAAATTAGACGAAAACTGGATAGAACTCGTCAATGAAGCACGTAACATTTTGGTAAGAGGTAAAGAGACAGAAGAACAAATCAACATCCTCGGTGACGACAGCGTGCCAATCGATTATCACGTGACATTATGGAAGTCGGAATTCGTTGACTTCATCATTCTTCAACAAGACGCATTCGACAAAATTGATGCAACGACATCACTGGAACGTCAGGAATATATGCTCAAGAAAGTCATCAGCGTGACACGTTCTAAATTCAAGTTTGAAGGTTTTGAAGAAGTAGCGACATATTTCAAGAGACTCATCAACGTCTTCAGACAATTGAATTACACCATTTTCAAGTCGGAAGAATTCTACAAGACTGAAGAAGAAGCTATGGCAATCCTTGAAGAAAGATTAGTAAAATAAGAAAATAAAAAAATTACATATATGAGTGCATTTCAAAAAGTTTATACAAAAATCAGTCAGGTCACGAAGGCGACATGTAGCTTGAAGGCTACCGGCGTTGGTTTTGACGAACTTGCATATATACACGGACGTCTTGCGCAGGTCGTTAAGATTTGGGGTGATGAGATTACACTTCAGGTCTTCTCTGGCACTGAAGGCATTCCTACCAATGCCGAGGTCATTTTCTTAGGTAAGGCCCCTACCCTCAAAGTCAGCGACGAGTTATGCGGACGATTCTTCAACGCATTCGGTCAGCCTATTGACGGCGGTCCTGAAGTAGAGGGCGAGGAACGCGAAATCGGCGGTCCTTCAGTGAACCCTGTTCAACGTAAGCAGCCTTCAGAACTCATCGCGACAGGTATCGCTGGCATCGACTTGAACAACACTTTGGTGTCAGGACAGAAGATTCCATTCTTCGCCGACCCTGACCAGCCTTTCAACCAAGTGATGGCAAACGTTGCGATGAAGGCACAGACCGACCGTATCATCCTCGGCGGCATGGGTCTCACCAACGACGACTACTTATATTTCAAGAACTTATTTGAAAACGCAGGTATCTTAGACCATATCGTTTCTTTCGTAAACACTACAGAAGCACCTCCTGTCGAACGTCTTCTCGTTCCTGATATGGCACTTACCGCAGCAGAATATTTCGCAGTTGACAAAAACGAAAAAGTGCTGGTTCTCTTGACCGACATGTCATTATATGCTGACGCCTTGAGTATCGTTTCTAACCGTATGGACCAGATTCCATCTAAAGACTCTATGCCAGGTTCACTCTATTCCGACTTGGCTAAGATTTACGAAAAAGCGGTACAATTCCCAAGCGGCGGTTCTATCACCATCATCGCTGTCACGACATTGTCAGGCGGCGACATCACACACGCTATTCCAGACAATACTGGTTATATCACTGAAGGTCAGCTCTTCTTGCGTAAAGACACCGAAATCGGCAAGGTCATCGTTGACCCATTCAGAAGTCTTTCACGTTTGAAACAACTCGTCATAGGCAAGAAGACTCGCGCCGACCACCCACAAGTGATGAACGCTTGTATCCGTCTTTACGCCGACGCAGCCAACGCACGCACCAAGATGGAAAACGGCTTCGACCTCACGGACTACGACAACCGCGTCCTTGACTTCGCAAAAGAATATTCCAACGACTTGCTCGCCATCGACGTCGACCTTAAGATTGAACAGATGCTCGACACAGCGTGGAATCTATTCGGAAAATACTTCACAAAGTCAGAAGTATCTATCAAGAAAGAATTCATGGATAAATACTGGACTGGTAAAGAAGATTGATTGCCAATAAATTAAAATCATAAAATTATGGCAATAAAATTTCAATATAACAAAACATCGATGCAACAACTGGAGAAGCAGTTGAAGATACGTGTGCGCACGCTCCCTACCATCAAGAGTAAGGAGTCGGCATTGCGTCTCGAGGTGAAACGCTCGAAAGAAAAAGTCGAGGAGTTTGACCAAAGACTCGAGAGTATCTTACAGCAGTCCGGCGACATCTTACGTCTGTGGGGCGAGTTCAATCCCGACCTCATCAGCATTGAAGACGTGAAGTTCAGCGTCAAGAAAATCGCCGGCGTCAACACTCCAGTCTACGAAGGTGCATCGTATAAGATAAAGGAATTCAGCGTATTCAATATGCCTGCATGGATATTAGACGGAATAGAATATATGAAGTCGTTGATAGACATCACATTGGAACGCGAGTTCTGGGTTCGTAAGATGGAGCTGCTCAGCAAGGCGAGAAAGAAGACCACACAGAAGGTGAACCTTTATGAAAAGGTGCAGATACCTGGTTTTGAAGACGCCATCAGAAAGATAAAACGCGTCATGGAAGACGAAGAGAATCTCTCCAAAGCAGCTCAGAAGATTGTTAAAATGCGTCAAGAAAAGGAGGTAGCGTTATGATTACACCTATGACAAAATTGACGATGCTGATTTATCATCGCGACTACGATCAATTCCTCATTGACCTCCGCGACCACGGCGTTGTGCACGTCCATGCAAAGAAAGAGACTCTGCAAGACGAAGTCATGAAAGCCAAGATGACGGAAGTGAAGCATATTAATAATGTAATTAAGTTGTTAAGTCAACAGACAACTGTCAACGGACAACAGACTTTGACCACGAAACTTCGTAATGAGGATTTATTGAATTTCATCGACGATAAATTCACGGAGATTGACTCTATACAACAGCAAATCGCTTCTTTACAAAAAGAAGATAACGTATATAATGTATGGGGCGAGTTTCCTGAAGATAAAATCAAGCAAATACAGAACAACAACTGGGACTTGAGATTCTTCAGCGTGCCTCAAAGCAAATATGACGAGTCTTGGGAACAAGAGTTCAACGCTTTCATCATCAATGAAATATCAGGATTCAAATATTTCACGACTCTCACATCTAAAGATAAAGACGTAAATATTGAAGCGGAGAAATACCACTTCCCTTCATTGTCGAAGTCGGAAATCAAAGCTCAGATTGAAGGACTTACAAACAAGTTAAACGAAGCGAGACAATATCTTAGCGAGATTTCTGAAGATGCTATCAAGAAACTCAACGAATATAAAGTAGCCATTCAAGAAGACGCTGAATTCTATAAGGTTAGCGAAGCTGCTCAGCATTTAGCCGACGACAAGATTATGGCGTTGGAAGGCTGGGTTCCTACAGAAATCGAAGCCGACACCATTGCATGGTTAAGCAAAGAAGACATTTATTTCGAGGCGACAGAACCTGAGAAGAATGTCGACAACCCTCCTATCAAACTTAAGAACAGAGGTTTCGCAAGATTATTCGAGATGATTGGCAATATGTATTCAATACCGACATATTGGGAATTAGACATGACGCCTTTCTTCGCGCCTTTCTTCGTGATGTTCTTTGGTTTCTGCATGGGCGACCTCGGCTACGGCGCATTGATATGCCTCGTGACATTAGCCTTGATTTTAAGCAAGAAACTCAAAGACATGAACAACGTTCTTTGGCTTGGTTTCTTCTTAGGATTCGGAACTATCATTATGGGAACCATCAGCGGAACATTCTTCGGAGTGCCTTTGCTTGACGTTGAAGGCATCCCTGTCTTAGACAAACTTAAAGGCATTATGTTCCAACCAGAAGGCATCTATTCCGCATTCTATGTATCATTGATAATAGGTGTGTTCCAGATTTTATTCGGTATGTGCCTTAAGATTATCAACATGACGAAGTTGTACGGTTTCGGCGCAGCGATATCGACCATAGGATGGGTCATCATGCTCTTAGGCGGCATCGTCAGTTTCTTGATTGACGGCATTGGCGTTCCATTCTACGCATGTCTCATAACAGGAGCAGTCTTGGTTTATCTCTTAAACGGACCTATCAACTCATTTGCGGCACCGTTCAAGAACATCGGTTCTGGATTGTGGGATACATACAATATGGCGACAGGACTCCTCGGTGACGTACTTTCTTACATAAGATTGTTCGCCCTCGGATTGTCAGGATCTATCTTAGGATTGGTCTTCAACGACTTAGCAATGAATATGAAACCTGACATCCCTGTACTTGGAACTATTGTGATGGTTTTGATATTAGTCTTCGGTCACACAATGAACATCGCCTTGTCAGCATTGAGCGCTTTCGTGCACCCTATGCGTCTGACATTCGTCGAGTTTTACAAGAACTCAGGATTCGTCGGCGGAGCAAAGGAATATAAACCGTTTAAGAAGAATTGAGAATTAAGAATTAAGAATTGACTATTAACTATTAACATTTGAAAATATAAGGCAGGTTAAACCTGTTATCAAGAAAATAATAAATAATAACAAATAAAAAATTAACATTATGACAACAGCATTAGTATTAGCTTACATTGGTATCGCTCTTATGATTGGTTTATGCGGTATCGGCAGTGCCCTCGGCGTGACATACGGTGGTAACGCAACAGTAGGTGCAATGAAAAAAAATGACGAAGCATTTGGTAACTATTTAGTTTTAAGTGCTATGCCTGGTACACAAGGTTTGTACGGTTTCTTAGGATTCTTCTTGTTACAAGGCGTCTTATCACCAGAAATCACAATGAACCAAGCATTAGCAGTATTCAGCTGCGGTTTATTCCTCGGCGTTGTTGGTTTAGTATCAGCTATCCGTCAAGGTCAGCTCTGCGCTAACGGCATCACTGCTATCGGCAATGGTCACGATGTGTTCGGCAAGACTTTGATTTTGGCAGCTTTCCCAGAATTGTATGCTATCATCGCTGTCGCTGCAACATTCTTGATTTCATCAGCGATATAATTAAGACTACAAGACAATAAAAAAAGTCGTCACTTACTTAGTGGCGACTTTTTTTTGACTCTGACTTTTGACTCTGACACTGACTTTTGACAGCTGATAACCAAACGCCAGACTTGCAAGTAAAATAACTCCGTTTCCTATAGGGACGCTCTTCGTCTCCATCTCAACATCAGGCTCCGATTTAGCATAACTGTCATATAATTTATATTCAGTATTTTCTGTCTTTGATTCAAAAAAGAAAGCATCGTTTCCTTGAGCCAACATTCTACAACATAATGCCGAAACCAGCACCAATAATAACACAAACTTTTTCATCTATTTTAATTTACCCAACAAACATCAAAACCAATGTCATTGTTGATAAACCAAATGTGAAAAAGATGTTAAAAATATGAGACGCATCAATTACATATTGTATTCAATGTATAATCAACACGTCCCCATAATTGTTAACTATTAACTATCAACTGTTAATTGTTAATTGTTAACTGTTAATTGTATAAACCTCCCCTGGTTCTGGAATCACAATGTCTTTAAATCCTGCTTTCTTAAGCACTTCGCTATATGGCACTTGTGCTTCGTAATCGCCGTGAACGATAAACACTTTCTTCACCTTTTCAGGATTTTGGCAGCGGAGATATTCTTCCATTTCTTTATAGTCGGCGTGGCCGCTGAAAGCATCGATGCTGAACACTTCCGCATTAACGACATGAGGCATTCCGTGAATTGATATTTCCTTCTCGCCTCTCAAGATACGAGCTCCGAGTGTAGTCGGCGCACAGTAACCGATAGCCAGAATCGAGTTCTTTGGATTGTCAATATTATTAGCGATGTGGTGTTTCACTCTACCCGCTTCCATCATACCAGAAGCCGAAATGATGATACACGCCTCTTCTCTTTTATTCAACGCCTTTGAATGATTTACGTTGGTGATATATTTCAAAGTTCCGAATCCAAATGGATCGTCATCATTTTCCAAAACTTCCGCTACGTTCTTATTGAAAAGGTCGAGGTGCAGACGGAAGATATTCGTTGCATTGACGGCCAAAGGACTATCAACATAAACTGGAATGAATGGCAGTTTGCCTTCGTTATAGAAGTTATTCAAGATATAAACGATTTCCTGTGTACGACCGATAGCGAATGACGGAATGATGAGTTTGCCTTTTTTCTCGACGCAGGTATGCTTGATGATTCTTAATAATTCATCTTCCGAAAGCTGTTTGTTCTGATGCAGTCTGTCGCCGTAAGTACTTTCCACGATAAGATAATCGCATTGAGGGAAAGCATCTGGAGCACGAAGCAGATAATTGTTGCTACGACCGATGTCGCCGGTATAACCGATGCGTGTCACTTCACCGAACTCATCGATTTCGATGGTAGCAGCCGCACTGCCAAGAAGGTGACCTGTGTTAGTGAACTTCACCTTTATATTATTGTCGATATGGAACTGACGATTGAGAGGCACGCTGATGAACAGATCCATACAAGCGTGAGCGTCTTTTTCTGTATATATCGGGTCGACGGGTTTCAGTCCTTGACGAGCTCTTTTCTTATTGAACCAATGCGTATCGTTTTCTTGAATAAAACCGCTATCCGGCAGCATAATAGAACAGAGATTTCTCGTTGCCTGAGTACAAATCACCGAACCGCGGAATCCTCTTTTATAAAAATATGGTATCAAACCTGAGTGGTCAACGTGCGCATGCGTAAGAATGATATGGTCAATCTCAGCCGGGTCGACCATAGTGTTGCGATTAAGACTATCCGTTTCCAGACCTTTACCTTGAAACATACCGCAATCCAAAAGGATTTTCTTTCCGTGACGAGTCGTGATAAGATGCTTGCTGCCTGTCACTTCTCTTGCTGCTCCAATAAACTTAATTTCCATATCATTATATTTTTAAGTTATTACTTATTATTGACACACAAATATAAAGAAGAAGAATCAGATTTCATAGTCAAGAATAATGTTTTTTTTTAAAAAATATTTACAAAAAAAGCAGGATGACAACCACCCTGCTCTTTTTCAAAAACGTATCAATGTTTATTTTATTTCACCAATACTTTATTCACGCTTACGTTATTTCCTGTTCTTATTTCAAGGAAATAAATTCCGCTTGTAAGTTCTGAAACATTTATCTGTCCATTATCAACATTAACATTCTTAATCATTTGTCCTTGATAATTGTAAATCACAGCGTTGAAAGTTTCATCAACATCAACATAAATGACGTCTGATGCTGGATTTGGATAAATGCTGATTCTGTTTGCATCTATTTCATCAACACTTAATACTTCAACTGTCACAGACACTGCTTCTGCCATTGAATCATATTTCTTTGCGATGACGCTGTAAGTGTATGAACCATTTCCATTGACGGTATCTGTAAATGATGTTTCAGTTACTTTTGCAATTTGTTCGTCATTACGCATCACGACGTATTCCATTGCATTTTCACCAGCATCCCATGTCAACTTAACTTCAAAGTCATTAGTTTCAGCTCTGAGATTTGTTGCTGGCGACACAAAAGAGATGATGCTAAGTGGAGGCAACACGATGTTATCCAAGTACACGCAGTCTTCGCCTTTGGCATCAGCAACGCGTTTGTTGTATGTCCATTTCAAGGTGTGTGTTCCTTTTGTCAAGTTATAAGTGAATTGTTCCCATTCTGTTGGTGTTGAGTTATTACCTCTCCACTCTCCCTCTTTCTTGTCATCGACGTAGAATTCCAACTTAGCATAATAGTCGCAGTGTCTTTGGATGTAGAAACTGATTTCTTCATCTTCAACCAATTCCACTGTTATAAACATTGAAGAATTTTTCTTGTCTTTTTCGAGATTATCAGCGATTTTGCCAGATCTTACGCTATATGTTCCTTCGTAAGCGTTAGTACAAACGAACCAGTCGGATGCGCCATCAAACTGCCAGTTAGCTTTAGAGAAATCGCCAGTTTCAAAGTCTTCCAATGCCTGAGCTATTCTTACATAATAGTTTGTTGCGATGTCATAAGCGCCTGCTTTAACAGAACATTTGACTTCATATTTTGTACCAGCGACAGCATTTTCGTCAACGTCAAAGAACGCTACTATTTCCATTACGTTGCCTGGTTGCAATGATTCTTCTGTAAGAGTTGCTTCCGGGAAAACTATATCTGTCGAGCTGCTTATCATTTCTGAAACGACATTGTGTGCTTCGCTATGACCGATATTTTTCACTGCTATATACAAGACATCGCTTGATCCTGGTTCAATCATCTGATTCTTAATGAAGATAGTGTCGATGACAAAACTTGGAGCGTTAGCTGTAATTATGAAAGAACTGCTCCATGACTCTTCACCTGAAGTGCATTTCACGTCAAATGACAAATCTTCTTGGTCAGGGACATTATCTGTCACGTTAAATTTGAATTTTCCTTCAATTGTCGCTACTGCTTCAACATCCAAAGATGTTATTGTTGCTTTACCTTCAGTTACGGTGACATACTCGCTCTTTGAAATGAGTTCGACTTCTATATCAGAAGCAGCGCTGACACCGATGTTTTTAACGCTTAAGTCAAGATTGATTGTCTCGCCATAATCCAACTGACCGTCTGTTTCATTAAGGTCGTAGTCGTTGAAAATCAAGAAAGCATCTGTTGGTGTTTTTACTTCAACATCTATGATTTCTGTGACTTTATTGTAAGCAATCACGACGAGTTTCATTGTGCCTTCTTCTGTTATTTCAGGGAAAGTGAGGTTAGCCTGACCTTTTCTTATATATGAAGAAGCGACGACTTCACCGTCTTTCGACAATGTTGCGATACCGAAATCAACGTCAGCGTTAACAGTGTAGTTTGTCATACCAACCATAAGATATGATGAGCTGCAGTAGACGTCCATTTTTTCAGGAGCCTTTGTTCTGAGCATCATTGAAGGGTCGCCGAAGAGAAGCCATGTGTTATGAGTGTTACCACGGTCCTCTGGACTCATGTCAAGGATGTACATATTGCCGTTTAATGATGCGCCGCCAAGTGTGTGGTTATAATCGCCGCGCCATTCTGACAAGATAGCGACCATCTCATCTTGACCGTACATTGGTGGTTGCCATGGCTGTGAAATCCAAGAGAACATACCGCCGATAGCACCGACAGGAGCTCCTGTTGCTGGATTTACTGCACGCATCCATGATTCTGCGAAACATTCGTCAACGTCAAATTGTCCGTTTCTGCATGATGAAGTCCAGATGAATGGCAACATATAATCGTTTGTCAAGTTATGAACACATTTTGTATCGAAGTTACCCATCACCCATTTCTCTATTTCGCCGTGGTTGCAATAGTTAGCGATACCGACGCCTTTGTTGAAGTCAATAGCATAGTCATCAGCTGAAGGTTCATAACCATTGACGCCTTTATACTTTTGAGAAATCTCTGTGTAAGTATAATTCATAAGAGTATCACGAATGAAATCAATGTGTTGATAATCTTTTTCGCCGAAGTGACCATAACCTTCTGTTGAACCCATGCCGATGCCTCTTGACAACCAAGCAGCGTCTTCTTTTATGTCACGTTCGTAATATATAATTCTATCAACCTGATTCTGTGCATCTTCTACATCCTTAACTGAAAGACGTCCGACAAATACTTCTTCGTAATTATCTTCGCCATCCAATCTTCCGTAATAGTTGTCAGATCTTGTGTAATATTGCATACCGTCGATAGTGACGATGATTTCGTATGGAGGAAGGTTATCGTATTCGCCGACCAAAAGCACGAATGTAAGGTTAGGATTTTCGTTGTAATAGTTTGAGATATAAGTCTTCATATCGTCAAGAGTACCTGTCTCAGAAGTCAAAGCCATTGTTGTTGGACGACCTGAGATGTTTTTCCATTCAACAAAATCCTTCACGACATCTTTATATTCATCGACGCATATCACCAACATTTCGCCTTCGTCTTCAATGAATGAATATCTTTCATTAACAGGATAGTTTATGAAACGACGTTCGTATGAAGCCTTCATTTCTGGAGAAATGACATTGCTACGTCTTGTTGCAACTTTTTGATTTACACCATTATCGCCAACTTTTTTAACAGAGATGCGTAAGTCGGTGTAAACACGCAATGTCTTTGTAACAGGATTATAAGCATAAGGATAAACCATAAGATTTTGTCCGCGGAAATCTCTCAAGATATAAGGATTATCCAATGCTGCTGGTTGTGCTGGATAGAAGTCATCTTGTTGATAGACATCACCATAAACGTAAGGCACGTCTTCTGGATTTATCTCACGGCTGAAATTACCTTTTGAAGGAGCGACTTCAACATCTTGAAAATCAACGAATGATGACTCAACGACAGACACTTTCATCTCTGCAGTATTGCCTATTATCATTGAAATAGGATACATAGGAAGGTCTGGTGCGCCTGCGACAAGCATCGATGCCATGTCTTCACCGCTGATAATCAATTGTTCGCCTTTTTGTGTCTTGACTGCACTTTGGAAGAAACCGCCGACTTTGACATCAACTACGATTTCATCTTCTGAAGATGACACCAAATTTTCTTGGATTCTTACAGGAGCGTTCTTACTGACTCCAACCCATTCTTGAGCTGAAAGCAAGCCCGATGCTAAAAGCATCATACTTACTACGAAAAATAATTTTTTCATTTTTAAAATTTTAAAATATTTACTTAGTTAAAATAATTTTCTCAATCATTACATTATTATTTTCTCTTATCTCGAGGAAATAAATGCCTGCTGTCAAATCAGACAAGTCTATCTGTCCGTCATTATTATTTCTTCTCATCACGACTTGACCTTGGTAGTTATACACGACAGCATCGAATGAATCAGATTTGACATACAACATTCCTGATGTCGGATTTGGATATACTGATATTTTCTCTGTGACAAATTCATTTATATTTTCTGTCGATTTCTTATTAGGGTCGAATGTCACGAATGCAGGAGCTGAGTACAAGTCACCGCTTCTTGCCACGACGCTGTATGTGAATATTCCTTCTGAAACATTTTCATTATATAATGTTTCAGTTTGTGTTGAAACTATTTCGCCGTTGCGTCTTACGATATATTCATCAGCGTTTTCACTTGCAGTCCATGTCAAAGCCATAGTATTGTCTTCTTGAAGTTTTGCCTTAAGGTTTGTCACTGCAGCGAGAGGTTTTATCACTGAATGAGGAGGGAACGAAATCATATCGACAGCAGCTCTATCTTCACCTTCTGTTGTCTCATCATCTTTTATATATCTCCATTCTAAAGTATG
>JAZOSA010000008.1:0-4486 GCA_045656905.1 Bacteroidales bacterium | reverse complement strand
TCTTGTCTTCCTAAGACCGCTTGGCCTCCGACTTTGTGATGCTGTTTACTGCAGCGAGGGCGTTGACTACACCGGCGCCTACTCTGTTGTTTTTTGTCTCAGGCTTCGATGTCGCTGTCTCTTCGATGATTTGTGAAATCTGGGCAGGAGTGAGGGAAGAGTTTTTTTCCAACATAAGCGCGATTACACCTGCAACGCATGGTGTTGCCTGTGATGTGCCACTTTTGAGTTCGTATATGTCGTTTTGTGAATATTTTGTAGAACGGATGATATAACCTGGTGCTGAGATGTCAGGGCGGATGAGACCCATTGATGCGCCTTCGTTATATGGATAGTCGTTGTATGATGTTCCTTCCCATGTTGAAGGTCCGCGTGATGATTCGTTGAGGTCGTGGGCTCCAACGCAGATGACACTAGATACTCCGCCTTCGAGTGTCTGATCAGGGTTTCTCCATGGAGCAGGACATGCTGCTGGATAGTCGACATTGTTTGGTGCGCCGTATGTGTCGCCGTCGTTACCTGCCGCTGCACATACCACAACATTTGCTGCTAATACGTTATCGAATGCTGCACGAATCTCTTCTTTCTGTGTTGTTGTCAATTGGTTATTCTTGAATCCTAATGACATACTTAATACGTCAGCGCCGTTTTCTACAGCAAATTGAACGCCTTTTAACATCTGCGCAACAGAACCGCCACCTGTACGGTTGATGGTCTTCACTGTCATTAGTGATGCGTCTGGTGCAATACCTGTGGTGACAATTGCTGTACCGTCGCCACACACGATACCAGCGCAGTGTGTGCCGTGACCATAATCGTCGGTGATGTTGGCATTGTTGCTGATGAAGTTCCATCCGTTGACGTATGTGTCAGGTGTGCCGTCTTTGTTGGTGTCTATATATCCTGTCCAAAGATGGTCTTTAAGGTCTAAGTGATTGGTGTTGGTTCCAGAGTCTAAAACCGCAACAATAACGTTCTTGCCAGTGTATCCTTTTTCCCACCAAACTCTATGAGCTTCTACTGCTTGAACGTGAGCATCAGGTCCGCCTGCTCTTACGTCTGACTTTGCTGCTGATTTGACTTCTTCCATCTGTTCTGGAGAAATGAGTTGAAACTCCTTGTCATAACCTATCATCTTGACATCTGGATGTGATGACAATTGATAGATGACAGATGCTGAAGCCTTACAACTGATAGAGCTGGCAATCCAAAGATTATGGATGTCACTTACATTGCCGCTTAATTCTTCTGCTTCTAAAATTGACATAACGTCAGCTTGAACATTTTTTGAATAAGCTTTAAGTTCACTAACAACAATCTCTTTCTTTTCAGCTTTTGTATAAGCCTTTCTTGTTGCCTGATTAAGTTGTCTAGAATCAATACTTGATTTGAAATAAATCTGAATGTCGATTAATTCTTCGTTTTTCTGATTTAAAACTTTTTGAAGTTCTGGTTCAATGGCATTGTAGTTTTGAGCGAATGATAATGTGCTTAAAACCAATGCTAAAAATAAAATGATGTAATGCTTTTTCATCTTTATGAATATTAACAAAATAGGTGGCAAAAATAATAAAAAAGTCAATAAGTCAATGAGTCTATGTGTCAATAAGTTGTTAGTATCCGTTTACTCATATATTCATTGATCTATAGACTTATAGACTAAAAAAAGACAGCTACGGCTGTCTTTTTTTTCTTATCCTACAACGATATTTATAATCTTCTTAGGAACGACGACGACTTTCTTGATGCTCTTGTCGGCGATCCATTTTGTTGCTTCTGGTGATTCTATTGCTGCTTTTTCTATTTCAGCAGGAGTTAATGTGATTGGCAATTCCAGGTCGAAGCGTTTTTTGCCGTTGATAGAAACTGGATATGTGAAGTTGTTTTCAACGACGTAGCTTTCGACGAATTCAGGGAATTTCTGCATTACCACGCTGTCGTCATGACCCATCTGATGCCACAGTTCTTCTGCGAGGTGAGGTGCGTAAGGTGAAATCATGATAGCGAGTGGTTCAAGGATTTCGCGTTTGTTGCACTTGAGGTCTGTCAACTCATTGACGCAAATCATGAATGCAGAAACTACGGTGTTGAAAGATATTCTTTCGATATCGTCTTCTTCTTTCTTGATGAGTTTGTGCAATGACTTCAATTCTTCTTTTGTTGCAGGTTCATCGCTGAAAGAGAACTCGTTGTTTTCGTCTGTGTATAATCTCCAGAACTTACGGATGAAGCGGTAGACGCCTTCGATGCCTTGAGTGTCCCAAGGTTTTGACTGTTCAAGCGGGCCGAGGAACATTTCATAGAGTCTCAATGTGTCGGCGCCGTATTTTGCTACGAGGTCGTCAGGATTTTGAACGTTGAACTTAGACTTCGACATCTTTTCAACTTCCCAACCGCAGACGTAGATTGGGTTGCCGTCTTTGTCGACTTCACAGATGAACTTAGAGTCTTTGAGGTCGTCGCGCCATTCTTTGAATGCTTCAGTGTCGAGAATGTCGTTGTGAACCATGCTGATGTCGACGCGGATAGGGTCGCCGTAGTATTCTCTTCCAGGAACGTTCTTTGATACGTAGAGGCGTGGTGCTTCAAGCATCTCGATATCTTCAAATACAGGAACGTCTTTGCCATCGATGAGGTCTTGAATCTTCTGTTTTACAACAGCGAAGTCTTCATCAATGAGAACTTGACGGATAGGGATGAGCAATAATTTGCATCCTAAGTCATTGGCAATATTTTCATAAGCGTCAGCGACTTTTTCAAGTGATGACACTTTCTTTATTTCTATTATGATATTCTTTTCTTGGCAGAAGAAGTCAAATTTACGATGACCTACTTTGAAGTCTTTCACGAACTTAACGCCGAGTTTGTTGTCTTTGATGACTTCCCAAGTCTTGTATTCTGCCATCTTTTCGAAGTTGACGCGATAAACGAAACTTGTTCTTCCTTGAATCATACCTTGGTTAATCATTCTCTTGAATGGTTCGTCTTTGCATATCACGCCGAGGTCGAATAAGAATTTGTTCCAGAAACGGCTGTAGATCAAGTGACCTGTTCCGTGTTCTGCGCCGCCGATATATAAGTCGACTTGTTCCCAATAGTTGTTGGCTTCCTTGCTGATGAACTCGTTGTTGTTTTGTGGGTCCATATAGCGGAGGTAATATGCGCTTGAACCTGCGAAGCCAGGCATTGTGTTGGTTTCGAGTTTGTAGCCTTCTTCTGTTGTCCAGTTTTTGGCGCGTGCCAATGGAGGTTCGCCTGTTTCTGTTGGTTTGTATGCGTCAATAGGAGGTAATTCTAAAGGTAATTTGCTTTCGTCTAAAGCGTAAGGCATTCCGTCTTTGTAATACATTGGGAAAGGTTCTCCCCAGTAGCGTTGACGGCTGAAGATAGCGTCGCGGAGACGGTAGTTGGTCTTGCCTTTGCCGATGCCCATCTCTTCAACTTTAGCAATCATTGTAGCGATGGCTTCTTTCACTGTGAGACCGTTGAGGAATTCTGAATTGACCATCACGCCTTCTTTAGCGTCGAATGATTCTGTCCATTGTGAAGCGTCTGATGGTTCTTCGCCTGGTTTTGCAACGACTTGAGTGATAGGGAGGTTGAAGTGACGAGCGAAAGCGAAGTCGCGGCTGTCATGAGCAGGGACGGCCATGATTGCGCCAGTGCCGTAACCCATAAGTACGTAATCTGCTACCCAGATTGGAATTCTCGCACCTGTGAATGGGTTGATGCCGTAAGCGCCTGTGAATACGCCTGATACTTTCTTCACCTCTGCCATACGTTCACGTTCTGAGCGGTTCTTTGCCCATGTGACGTATTCTTCAACAGCAGCACGTTGTTCGTCTGAAACGATAGTGCTGATGATTTCGTGTTCTGGTGCTAACACCATAAAACTTGCTCCGAACAAGGTGTCGGCGCGTGTGGTGAACACTTCGATATTGATGTCTTTGTCGGCGATGTCGAATAACAATGATGCGCCCATCGACTTGCCAATCCAGTTGCGTTGTACTTCTTTTATTGACTCGCTCCAGTCTATTGTCTCGAGGCCTTCGAGTAGACGTTCTGCGTAAGCTGTGATACGGAGCAACCATTGTTTCATGGTCTTGCGTACTACAGGATGTCCGCCGCGGACTGAGAGACCGTCAGCGACTTCATCATTAGCGAGAACAGTGCCGAGCTCAGGACACCAGTTTACCATAGTGTCGGCTAAGTAAGCGAGGCGGTAGTTCATCAAGATTTCTTGTTGTTCTTTCTCGCTTTTTGCATTCCATTCTTCTGCTGTGAATGTGAGCGGCGTGCTGCATGCTGCGTCTAAGCCTTCTGTACCTTGTGCCTCAAATCTCTTGACGAGTTCTGCAATAGGCTGAGCTTTCTTGGTTTGGTTGCAATAATATGAATTGAAAAGCTGGATGAATGTCCATTGTGTCCATTTGTAATATCCAGGGTCGCTGGTGCGTACCTCGCGGTCCCAGTCGTAGCAGAAACC
>JAZOSA010000007.1:0-2616 GCA_045656905.1 Bacteroidales bacterium | reverse complement strand
TGTGACGTCTATTTATTATTTATTATTCATCTGATTCATAGTCTGGTCGACGCCTTGAGTAACGAAGCTTTTTATGAAGCTGGCAGCGACTTCGAGGCGAGGGTTGATGACGTCTAGTTCAGACGGTTTCCATTTCCCGAGCACGAAATCGATTTGTTTTCCACGAGGGAAATCGTCGCCAATTCCGAATCGCAGTCTTGGAAAAACATTTGTACCTAAACTTTCAATGATATTAGCGAGTCCGTTATGACCTGCATCGCTGCCTTTTTTTCTCATGCGCAGCGTTCCGAGAGGAAGCGCGATTTCATCAAGGACGATAAGAACGTTTTCAATCGGAATCTTTTCCTGTTGCATCCAATATTTAACAGCTTTACCGCTAAGGTTCATATATGTAGTTGGTTTAATCACGACCATAGTACGACCTTTATAACGCAGTTCCGACACCTGAGCGAGTCGTGAGGTTGTAAAAGTTCCTTTTAAATCTTCATTAAGATAATCAGCGACTTTGAAGCCGATATTGTGTCGTGTGTCATCATATTCGACACCGATATTTCCTAGACAAGCGATTAAATATTTCATGGTGCAAAGATAGTAAAAGACAAAAGGCTAAAGACTAAAGGTTAAAGTTTTTTTTGCCGCTCAACTTTCGCCATTAGACTTTCATCTTTTGCCAATAAAAAAAGAGGAACTTTTCAGTCCCTCTTTTATATTGAGTAGTATTTTAAACAAAGAATTATTCTTCTGTTTCTTCAGCGATAGCTGATTTCTTAGCTTTAACGTCGCAAACGATGTTGTTAGCTGCTACTAATGGAGTAACGTTTTCGATTGTGAGGTCTTTAACTCTGATAGCTTGGTTAACATTTAATTCAGAGATGTTTACCATAACGAAAGCTGGAAGATCTTTGATTAAGCCTTTAACTTTGAGGCGTGGGATTCTAACTTTGAGTTTACCACCGCGCATAACACCAGGAGATGTACCTTCTGTGCGAACTGGAAGAGTAACTGTGATAGGTTTTTCTTCTGTTACGTGTAAGAAGTCAGCGTGGAGAACTTCGTCTGTGAGTGGGTGATATTGGATATCTTGGAGAACTGTACGGTAAACTTTACCATCGATTGTGAAGTCAACGATGTAAGTTTCTGGAGTGAAGAGGATAGTTTTGAAGCTTTTTGCTTCTGTTGCGAAACGGATTTCTTCACCATTACCGTAGATAACGCATGGAACTAAGCCATTAGCGCGTAATTGTTTAGCATCTTTTTTCCCTACGTTCTCACGAAGAGAACCGCTCAATGATACTGAATTCATAATTTAATTTTTAATTTGTTTGTTAATAATTTATTAATTGAGACGCCAAATGACGTCTTTATTTTTCAGAGACGCCACAGGAGTGACGTCTCTACATTTTATTTCTTGAATAAGTCGCTTAATGATTCGTAGTTTTCAACGCGTTTGATAACTTCTGCGAAGAGAGGAGCTGTTGAAAGAACGTGAATCTTGCTGCTTGGGTTTGTCAATGGGATAGTATCTGTTACGATAACTTCGTCGAATACAGAGTTTTCGATTCTTTCCATTGCGCTACCTGAGAAGATTGGGTGAGTTGCAACAGCGCGGACGCTACGAGCGCCACTATCTTTAATTAATTGACCTGCCTTTGTGATTGTGCCAGCTGTGTCGATCATGTCGTCGATGAGGATGACGTCTTTATCTTTAACGTCACCGATGAGCAACATTTGTTCGATAGCATTTGGTTTTGAACGTTGTTTGTGGCAGATTGAGAATACTGTGTTCAACATCTTTGCGTATGAAGCAGCGCGACGAGTACCGCCAGCGTCTGGAGAAGCTACCATTAAGTTTGGTAAGTTAAGGCTTTCGATATAAGGAACGAAAATCTTTGATGCGAAGATGTTATCAACAGGAACGTTGAAGAAACCTTGGATTTGGTCAGCGTGGATGTCCATAGTGATGATACGAGTAACACCAGCTGTTGTCAATAAGTCAGCCATCAATTTAGCTGCGATACTGATACGAGGACGGTCTTTTCTGTCTTGACGTGCGAAGCCGAAATAAGGGATAACGGCGATGATTCTACGTGCTGAAGCGCGTTTTGCAGCATCAACCATCAACAATAATTCCATCATGTTTTCTGTTGGTGGGAATGTTGATTGGATCAAAAAGACATCTCTTCCGCGGATATTTTCATCGAAACTTGGTTGGAATTCACCGTCGGCGAAAACCAAAACGCTTGATTGTCCGAGTGGTTTGCCATAATGTTTAGCGATTTCATCTGCTAAATAGCGAGTGGCTCTACCTGAAAAAATTGATACTAAAGGCTCTTGCATGACGTTAATTTTAAGTGTGTTTTAAAATTTTTGCAAAAATAATAAAAATTTTCTTTGTCGTAACAAAAATTTTACTACTTTTGCACTCGCAAACCGATCATTGAAAATAATGCCTAGGTGGCGGAATTGGTAGACGCGTCGGTCTCAAAATCCGATGAGGTAACCCTCGTGCCGGTTCGATCCCGGCCCTGGGTACAAATGGAGCTTCAGAAATTCTGAGGCTCTTTTTTTTGTTTGGCAAAGACTAATGCAAAAGACTTAAAAAACTAATTCCTTAGT
>JAZOSA010000006.1:0-11493 GCA_045656905.1 Bacteroidales bacterium | reverse complement strand
GCCCAAGGCACACCGAATGTGATGTAGTTAACAGCACCTGGTTTCAATGTGAAAGGACCAGCTGATTGCATAAAACGACGGTCGTAAGGATTGTTAGGAGCACCATTGTTACCTGTTTCCTCACTCCAATAACCTGGGAAGTCAGGAGCAATACCACCTGTACCCCAGTTACATGGGTCAGAATCGAATGGGAACATGAAGTCGCAAGCTAAATCTGTTACACCTGGGCTACCTGGAAGAGCATTACCGCCATAGTGCATTTTGTCACCATTTTTCCAGATACCTCTAAGGAAGTTGTAATATTCAGCAGCTTTGTCAGGGTCACCATTATCAGATTGGTTGTTATCGTGATAAACGAAACGGCGCATACCGAAACGTTCATCATCAATAATACCATTACCGAAGTTAACACCATTGATACTTTCGTCGCAGTTTTCACCTGTGATAGGATCGTATTTAGGGTTGTCGATACCATCTGGATCCAAGTAAGGACCTTGGAAGAAGTCGACACCTACTGCAGGAGGGTTAGCGCCGTAAGCTTCTGGTTCACCTGTACCGTCGACATTTTTACCATTATAACCATAACCTAAACCACGGCTAACGTCACAACCGACGAAGTCGTCTCTTGAGAAACCAAGGTCAACGTCTGTCCATGGTGAGAAGTATGTATTTGTTAAGGTATAAGTTGAACGGTTGATAATTTCGTAGCTGTAGAAAGTCATGTTATTGATTTCGTCGTTAGTAGCGAAAGCGAAAGCTTGAGCTCTAATTTCGAGACCGATAGCAGAACCACCTGTTTCTGTGTGAGCATTACCTTTGTCATTGAAAACCCACCAAAGTGTTTGGTCACCTTTGATAACTTGGTCAGCCAAGATAGATCCTTTTACAGTACCTTCTCTTTCTTCATCCATTGTTGGAACTTGACTGTGGCAAAGTTCATTGTCAATGTCATAGTATGGATAATCACCTAATTCTGGTTCATAATCACCATTTTTATTTCTATCGTAGAAAGGAGCAAGATAATAACTCATACCTCTACTAGGATCGCCGTGAGCTGGCCAGTTAGCGATAGATGAAGGGATTTCATAACCTGCCATTGGAGCACCTGTTACAGGGTCGCAATTAGCAATAAAATCATCTACTTCAGCGCGAGTGATATTATACATTTTATCATATTCCATACATGTTACAGGGTCGATAGATGCAGTACCATCTATAGTAAGAGGACCTGTCCAGAAGTCGTTACCTGTTTGACGGAAACGGATAGCAGCACACTTCAACTGTTGGTTAATGTCGAGACCAGCAATCCAAAGTGAACCTGCATATAATGAAGTTGATGAACTGTTAGCTGGGATATAATACTTAGCACCTGTACCACCAGGAAGATCCCACCACATGTCACCACCAGCATTAACACGCACTCTCGCATTGTTGATATTCAACCATGCAAATGTAGAAGACGGTGTACAACCAGCAGTTGTACCTCTAAGAGTACGAGACTTTTTATCAGCCATTTTGACTTTCTCGGCTCTTACTTCTGTCACATTTAAAAAGAGAAATGCAACGATTAATAAACGAACTATAGTCTTCATATTTCAGTAATTATTTATTTCTGTTAGAAGTTAAAGATTACACCAAATCTAATCTGACGTGGTTGTGAATAGTTATAAGGTGAATTTACATACAATTGGTAAAGATCTCTATAAGCTACAGGATCTCTTTGTGTGTTGATTTCACGTTGCCATTCTGGAGCTGACAAATAACCGTCATCGTCTGGGTTACCTGTTGCTGCATAAACACCCATGATATTCTTAGAATTCAAGAGGTTCAAGATTTGGAAGTAAACATTCATGTAAGCATTACGTCCGCCTTCACCATCTTTGCCACCAAGTTTCAAGTTGATGTCTTTGTCAATACGTAAGTCGAAACGGAATGACCATGGAAGACGTGAACCATACATTGAACCTTGTAATAAGTTTGTTGATGGAGAAATAGGTGATGTAATGTTTTGTGCTTTAGTATATGGAGTACCAGAACCACCATTAACTGTCAAACTAGCACCTGTGTTTGTTAACCAGTTGATAGGTTTCTTACCTGATTTTTCACGTTTTGTAACAGGTCCGTTGTAATCTTTTCCTTCACCAAAACGATAGTCGAGAACAATATTAAATTGGTGACGACGGTCCCATGGCATTGGGAATGTTGAACGCAAGTTAGGAACACCAGCAGCGATCAATGATGCCATTGTTGATGTACTTGCACCTGTTGCATTTGAGAATTGTAATGTATAACTTGCACGTAAACGAACGTTACCTGTTCTACGTAAGTCGTATGATGCTGTAAGACCTTTAACTGTACTAAAGTCTAAGTTACTAAATGATGTATAATCTTTAGGATATGCACCTGTGTAACGATATAACTGAATCATGTTACGGATTTCACGGTAGTATCCTGTGATTGTCATTGATGATGAATTAGTTAACTTTTGTGTGAAACCTAATTCGTAGTCAATTGTTTGTGATGGTTTCAATGATGGATTGTTGATAGCACCACTGATTTGATCAAAATAGTAATAGTTATAAATATTAGTATAGTTGTTTGATGGACGTTGTGTCAAAACGTCATAGTGAGCAAAGAACAATGCTTCGTCAGAGATTGGGAATGAGAATGAAATACGAGGCATTACACTCCATTGTGGATCATAATCTTTGAATGATGAAGTATTGATTCTCTTTTGTGTTGGGTCTGTTAACCATGGAGAAATACCGCTACCTTTATCCAATGTTGTAGGGTTAGCAATTTCTCTACCGTCTGCGTTATACCATACGTTGTTGTTACGATAACCGACAACTTCTGTAATGTCATCAACTTTATTTACGTAAAGAGCGAAATCATCACCGATGTTATCTGGAACGTCAACTTCTGTACCGTTTTGTAAAGTGATTATACCATTTTTAGCAACATCACCAACTGTTTGGTAATCGTAAAGGATATAAGGGTCTTTGATAACTTTTTGGTTAGCGTCGAAGCGGTCAACACGAACACCGACGTTGAAGATAAGGTCTTTGAAAGCGAATTTATCTTGGATGTAACCTGCCATATAGATAGGTTTGAATGTACCTACAGGACGTGTATAGTTACCGTTTTCGTCAACTTCTGTGAAGAAGTCTTCAAAAGTTGGTTGACCTTTAATCTTATTACCTTTATAGTCATAACCATAGTATGATACGTATGAGTTACCGTCTTGTGTTAATTCGTCTGGTGTAAACATACTGATGTCGAAACCGTCTGCTAATGTTGCAGTGTGCATTTCGCCATTCTTATCATAATATTGGATTGTATTGTCGTTGAAGTCGTATGAGTCGATGTTAATCCAGTCTAAACCGTTAACGTCAAGACCTAAAGCTTCACGAAGGTTTTTGTCGAATTGATATTGTGATGCTTCGTCATATTTTCTGTAGTAACGAATTGTATCAACGAAACCGTCGTAGCTTACAACTTCTGGATTAGCGATGTCTAACTGTTGGATGTGGAAGTTAGCCAAGTTTCTCATCAAGTACCACATACGGTATCCGCTGATACCATAAGATCTGCTATTACGTTGTTCGTATTGGAGACCGAGTTTAATTTCGTGGTTACCAATTGTCATAGCACCTGAGAGGTTGACATTGAACTTATCCGACTCGCCGTATGCATAGTTTGTTTGGATGCTACCAGGAACTGCATACATACCATAGATTGCAGAAGGACCGTCACCATTCAAGAGAGCACCACCGAGTTGGAGGTCTGTGAAGTTTTGGTAATGTCCGAGTGGATCTGTGTATAAGTCATAATACAAAGATGTATAGTTTGCAAGCAAAGGATTCTTATCTGATGCTTGGAATTCAATCAATGTATCATAATCCCATGATGTAGTTGCCCATACATTGTTATAATACTTTGTAGCACCTGTTGCTGGGTCTGTAACAGTTATTGTACTATCAGCAAAACCATATGAAGGAGTTTTGTGGATAGTATATTTACCGAGGTAACCATAATCCCATACATTATCCCAGTGGTCAGGGTCGCCTGATTCGCTATTGTAGCGTTCATAGTCAACTTGCAAGCTATAGTAGAAGTTTTTAATCAAAGATGTGCTTTCTTGTGGAGTTGGGAATCTTTGAGTGAAACGTCCATAAACACGCCATGTTTTATATGCGCTAACAGCATTCTTGTCATAGTTGAAGTAAGCGCTGCTTCTGTTATAAGAATTGCCCTTACCCATATTAAATGTACCACCGAATGTCAAGTTGATTGTTTCAGTTGTACGAACGTTGATATTACCTGCGAAGTTTGCGCTCCAGCCTGAAGTGTTTTGTGAGTTCTTAATATACTCCATTGAACCCATTCTGGTGTATTCTCCGTTGAGGTAAGTACCAGCACCTGATCCAGATACACGGATAGGATTTGTTTTAATGAATTCCAACCATTCGTCTGTTGCTTTGTAGTGACCTACTGCAGATAAAGCACCATCGCGGTTGTAGTTAAATTCTCCTGACAAGAAGAAACCGAGCAAAGCTGTTTCGCTGTGTTTGCCCTTAATCAACGGACCTTGTACGTTGAGACCTGCTCTGCTATGTCCGTAACCATCTAACAATTCAGATGTTTCCATTTCGATACCAGCACCGAATGTTCTTGAAGGGCCTTTTGTTGTCATGTTGATGATACCGCCAGTAGCGTCACCATACATAGCTGGAAGACCTGAGAGGAGAACCTCGACTTGGTCGATAGCAGATTGTGGAACAGATGCAGAACCGATAACGCGAACACCGTCAACATAGTAAGTAGCACCATCACGGGCACCACGCATATTGCCAGCTTCACCGTCGCTTGAGAAAACACCACCAACACTAGCTGCAACAGCTGATGCTGAACGTTGTGGCATCTTAGCAATTTCTTCTGCAGTAATAGTAGCACCACCTGAAGTGTTATCCTTTGAAATCAAAGGCACCTTGTAGTCTACAATTTCAACAGCATCCAATACTTCAGATTGCATGCTCATAGACACGTCTTGGAAAGTAATCTTGTTAGCTGGGATAACAACACCTTTCATAATGAATGTGTTATAACCAACGAAAGTTGCTTTCAAGTCGTAAGTTCCCGGAGGAATCGGGTTGATGTCATAGTTGCCATCAAAGTCAGAACTGGTACCACCCACCTGTGTACCACCGTTTTCCAAAACGATGTTAGCAAATGGAATTGGTTCTCCAGTGTCTTTGTCGACAACCGTACCTTGAAGTCGTCCGACTTGTGCAAGTGCTAACGACCACGATGTCAGCACTATACAAAGGGTAAATAGTAATTTTCTTAACATACCTTAAAATTTTATGTTATACTACTCAATTGTTCGTTAAAAGGAGTTCAAAGATACGACAAAAATCTAAATAAATTGAAGATTTTTTTATAAAAAAAAAATATTTTTCAACACGCTAAAACAAAAGTCATCAACTATCTGTTTTTAGGTATTCCACAGACTGCTGATGACCGACGACGAACATCATGACTTTTTTGAGACGCCACAGGGATGACGTCTCTACTTTCCTCTTATAACAACAAATAAAATTTATATTTGAAATCAAATATCACATTAATTAATTAATGTATAATAATTCTTGAATAAAAAAATAAGACGTACCGTAGCACGTCCCTGGAGAAATTGACGGATAATAAACATCCACCGCTTTCATTGCTAATATACAAAAGACTAAAGGTTATTGATAACCTCCAATATCTTCTCTTTTTTACGTTTAGAGACTGGCACTTTAGTACCGTCTGTCATAACGACCATCATTTCATCTTTTATAAAATTCATAATACATCTCATATTAACGAGATGCGACTTATGAGTTCTGACGAAATCGTATTCTTCGAGTTTCTGTTCCATATCCTTCAATGTCTTGCTTACCATCAGACTAGTTCCGTCTTTGAAGAAAATGATAGTGTAGTAATTATCTGATTCACATCTTATTATATCATCAACATCTATCAAATGGATTTTATCTGACGTTGAAAGACTTATCTTTCTGACGACCAATTGTTCTGGGTCGAGGTTTTTCAGAAGGTTGTCGTATTGTTTTTTCAGCGTTTTCTTATATTTTGCCTCATTGACTTTTTCCACAGCAGCGACCAATTCCTTTGGATCTATCGGTTTCAAGATATAATCCAATGCGTCATGTCTTATCGCTTTGATGGCAAATTGTTCGTATGCCGTAATAAAAACGACTTCGAAATCTTTATTTTCTATGGAAGTCAACAACTTAAAACCGCTACCTCCTGGCATTTCAATATCAAGGAAAACCAGATCAGGACGGAAAGTCTCTATCATATTCTTTCCTGAAATCACATCGTCGGCTTCTGCGCAAACCATCACATCAGGGCAATATTGAGCGAGCAACGATTTCAGCACATTACGAGCCATTTCTTCATCTTCAACAATAACACATCTTATCATAATATTCCTTTCTTTTTAATCATAAAAACTTATGATGATATCAACTCTCGTTCCTGACGGCATATCATTATCATCATATAAATCAACAACTTCAACGCTAAAATCATCATTAGATATTTTAGTAAGAGTCTCAAGACGCCTTCTTGTAATACTCATTCCATACGATTTATGCGAGGCACCTCTCTCCTGCTTCATTTTTTCAGAATGCTTGCGTCCTACTCCATTATCTTCCACCACGCACAACAACTTACCTTCCGAAAGTTTTGAGAATCTTATACTTAAAAAACAATTATCTTTCTTAGGCACAAGACCATGAATTATAGCATTCTCAACGAAAGGCTGCACAATCAGAGGTGCAATCTCTATATTTTTTGCATCCACTTCTGGAGCAATATCTATTTCATAACTAAATCTATTGCCCAAACGCATAGACTCCAATTGCAAATACAAGCTAACTGCTTCTATTTCATCAGATAATGTAATATAACGCTCGTTTGAATTATTCAAGATTCGACGCATCAACTTAGAGAAACTCGACAGATAACTCACTGCATTTTCAACATCATTGTTCAATATATATTGCTGTATGCTATTTAAAGTATTGAAAATCACATGCGGATTCATCTGCAACTGAAGTGTCTTCTGTTTCAACTGCAACATCTGAGTCTCCAGTTCTGTTATGATGCGTTTCTGTTCCCTCTTTTGATTTACGATTTTATTTCTTTGTCTGACCACAACAAATATCGCAAAGGACAACAACAATATTACTAATATGTTAAACGAAGCTCTTTGATACCATGCAGGTTGGATTATAATCGTCAGTTCCGTAGGTTTTTCCATCCATTGGTTAACCTCATTTGCCGCCTTAATTTTGAAGACATACGTTCCAGGACGCATTTTATTATAATCCACGTAACGATGGTTTGAGTTACAATATTCCCAGTCTTCATCATAATTATCAAGCATATAAGAATACTTGACCATATTCCTTCTCAACAGATTCAAGGTAGCGAATTCTATTTCAAAGGATTTGCATTTATGCGACAATTGTATCGTATCGCCATGGGTAAGATAACGATATTTCTTGCCTTCACTTGTTAACACTTTGGTTATTATAACCTTTGGCATTCGTGTTTCCAATTGTATTTCATCTGGCTTAAAATAATTAAAACCGCCAAAACCGCCAAAGAACACAAATCCGTCTTTGCTCTTCAAGAAAGCATTCGGTGAAAATTCACTTCCCTGCAATCCGTCGCTGACATCATAATTCATTGTCTCTTTTGTCGCAAGCTGGTATTTCATAATACCCTTACTTGTGCTCGCCCAAAGGTTTCCTTTGTTATCTGGAACAATAGCATAAACCATAGTTCCCAAATCGCCCATAGCCTTAGTGGCCTTGAATTGTTTTTTGTCCGGCGAAAACGCCAGCATACCATTGGAATACGAACCGATATAATAACGTCCGTCCTTGCCTTCTACGATATCAAAGAAACCATTATTCTTAACAACATCATTTTGTGTCAAGGAATCCGGCAAAAGATATGTCGTAAAGTCATCAGAATCATAATTATATACCGCCAAACCATTGCCTGTCGTAACATACAGCAACTCATTATCCAGCAACAAGTCAAATATGTCGTAATTCGGAATGGTTGTCTTGTCATTTTTACGCGGAGTATAAAACTGATGCGTCTTATCTTTCAGGTTTATACGGCACACTCCCATATTCGTTGCCACCCACATATTGTCATATTCATCCTTGACGGTTCCTCTGATAACAGCATGCTTAAGTTTATCAATGCCATATCTTTCGGCAATATCAACAACTTTATCTACCTTAATATCATACACATACAAACCATTATTACGGGTTCCTATCCAGATGCAATTGTTTTCATCCAAATAGAAATTGTACACATATAATGATTCAAAATGATTGTCTTTAGAATTGAAAAAGGTTTTGAAATCCGTTATAGATTTGTCGTCAATGTTAAAAACCTTAATACCCGACTCTGTTCCGACAAGAATATTATTATTATCCATTTCAAGGAAACAGTTTATCGACAACATCGAACCATTTTCGTAAATACTTACAGTAGAGAAATTGGCGAGATTATTCTCAAGACGATTCAATCCTGTAAATGTCGCAATCCAGACAGAACCCTGCTCATCTTTATATATGTCGTAAATATAATTCTCCGAAATAGCATTTACAATATTAAACTTGGAAATGTGTATAGCAGTATTGTCCTGATAATTATATATATACAAGCCATTTGTATATGTTGCTATCATCACCTCCTTGTCTGAAAAAGGAATTATATTCGAAATATCCAATTTAGGTGACTTATTCTTAGTCAATGCATTAAGATTAATTCTCTTAAAACTTACATTTACCGCATCAAGGACGCACACTCCATCTGAAGTGCCGACAAAAATCAGGTCATCAGAAATCTTACACATACATTTCAAGTCGTTACTTGGCAATGCATTATCGTAGTTTCCAATATAATTAAAATGTCTTATAATTTGATTCTCATCCTGATAAATCACCAGACCATTTGATGTAGCAACCACCCAAGAACCATCATAATCAACATATTCCATGCTACGCACTTCGTAATCCGGAAAATAGTTGTTTATCTTAGGTATCCTAAACTTTTTTGATTCAAGATCATATACAGAAGTGCCGCCTTTTGTACATATCACGACTTTGCCATTAATAGGTTTACTAATGTAAAATATATGATTATCAGGGATTACCAGGGAGTCTATTTCTGCAAAGAAGTTCGTGGTCTTTTTATTTTTTATATCATAAATACAAAGTCCCTTCTCCGTTCCAACGAAAAGAGTGTCGCCAACGGAACGAATGTCGGTTATTGTCGCATTGATGACTCCATCTGTCTGATTATATTCTTCAAAACTATAACTGTCGTATGAGTTAAGTCCACGTTTCGTTCCGAACCACATCATGCCATTCTTATCCTGATCAATGGCAGTTACGACATTGGTGCTGAGATATCCATGCGACGTTCTGTTCGTTGAGACGTCTTTGTTAAGGACATAGGTCGACAAACTATTACTCTGCCCCGACGCCTCAACAACAAACATCAAAACAAATAAGACGAATATAATATGTTTCAATCTGCTAATCATCATCTTACATCACGAATACCTTCATCAAGCATAAAATTATCAATTCCACCCACACATGATCCTCTTCTTTTAGAAAATGGTCGGCACGACTTCTTTCTTTTTTGAACAGGCGTATTTTTCATACTGGCTTTTTCATTTTTCTTCATCGTTTTTTGCACCGACTTCGACTGTCTATCGTAATGCTGTTGCTTCGGGTCAAGTTCTTTTTCATTCTTTTTCTTCTTCTGATTATAATCTTCATGCGCAAATTTCGAATGTTCCGGTATCACAATTTTCTTAGATTTGATAACCGTGCTGTTTTTTTGCGATGAACAAGAATAAAAAAATACACTTAACAACAATAAAACCAATACGATAATACGTTTATTCATAGTGATAATGTTATACTTTTCTTTTTTTCTTAAAAATTAAACAAATATATTGTATTTTTGTTTTCAAGTTATGAAAAAATTTTTAGTCATATTAATATTTCTTTTAGGCTTCAATTCTTGCATTGACACGCCTCACAATCCGAACATCCCGAATGTCTATATCAATTTCGAGATTTATCCTAATTCCACGATGAATTACGAATTGAACACTGTAAGCGGTTGGATGTATGTTAATGCGCATTGGCCTAGCAGAGGCATAATCATCTATCGCTACTTACAAGACGAATTCAAGGCTTACGAACGACAATCGCCTAACGAACCTGATTATTGCGGGGAAAGTTCCAGACTTATAGTCGATTTTCCTTTCGTCGTCGACACTTGCCTTGACGTAAAATACAGCATATTAGACGGTTCCATCATCACTCCAGGATACAACGGTTATCCTTTGATTGAATACAGAACTCAATACGACGGACACACTCTTAGGGTTTTTAATTAGAATTCTAGAACTCTAGAGTTCATAAAAAAAGCGGTCGATGACCGCTTTTTTTATTAGTATCTGTAAATATCTGACTTGTAAGGACCGTCGACTGAAACGCCGATGTAGTCTGCTTGTTCTTGTGTGAGTCGTGTCAACTTAACGCCGATTTTTTCGAGGTGTAATCTAGCGACTTCTTCATCGAGATATTTTGGCAAACAGTAGACATCAACTGGGTAGTTGCCTCTGTTTTTCCATAAGTCTAACTGAGCTAATGTTTGGTTTGTGAATGAGTTACTCATCACGAAGCTAGCGTGACCTGTTGCGCATCCGAGGTTAACCAAACGACCTTCTGCCAAGATGAATATTGAGTTGCCATTAGGCAAGATATATTTGTCGACTTGAGGTTTGATATTGACTTTCTTAACGCCTTCGAGTCTTTCCAAAGCAGCGACTTGAATTTCATTGTCGAAGTGACCGATGTTACATACGATAGCTTGGTCTTTCATCTTAAGCATTGACTCGAGAGTAACGACGTCGCGGTTACCTGTACATGTGACGTAGACATTACCTTCTGCCAATGCTTCTTCAATTGTTGTGACTTCGAAGCCTTCCATTGCAGCTTGGAGAGCGCAGATAGGGTCGATTTCTGTCACGATGACTCTTGCACCGTAAGAACGCATTGAGTGAGCGCAGCCTTTACCGACATCGCCGTAACCGAGAACGACGACTACTTTACCAGCGAGCATAACGTCTGTAGCGCGTTTGATACCGTCAGCGAGAGATTCGCGGCAGCCGTATAAGTTATCGAATTTTGATTTTGTAACGCTGTCGTTAACATTGATAGCAGGAACGAGGAGCTTGCCTTGTTCTTTCATTTGGTACAAGCGGTGAACGCCTGTTGTTGTTTCTTCAGAAACGCCTTTCCAGTTAGCTACCACTTCATGCCAGAAGTTAGGATTTTCTTCGTAAGTAGCTTTGATGACTGACATAAGAGC
>JAZOSA010000005.1:0-24586 GCA_045656905.1 Bacteroidales bacterium | reverse complement strand
GTTGTCATTTTAAAAACAAAATTCGTAAGTCGGCAGCTAGATACCAAGTCTCCGTCTTCGTTCTTGATGTCGATGTTCCAGACGTGTGTCTGACGTCCTTTGTGTATGATGGTCGCGGTGGCATAGACGTATGTCCCTACCTTAGCGGCTTTCACGTGGTTCGCGCTCATCTGCATGCCGCGTATCACATATTCTTTAGGGTCGCAGTAATATGCAGATCCAACGCCACCGATGCTCTCCGCAAGTGCCATACTCGCGCCTCCGTGCAACATGCCGTAAGGCTGCGACAACTCTTTCTTCACAAACATACGCGCATAGACGTAACCTTCTCTTACTTCAAGATATTCAATGCCGAGAGTCTCCATCATAGTGCCCTCGTTCAATGCGTTCATTTTTTCTGTTAAATCCATGGTAAAGTGTAGAGTTAATAGTTAATAGTTAATAGTCAGTTCTTAGTTCTTAGTTCTTAGTTCAATCCTAAAATTCTGCTACTAATTTAAGATTGATTTGTCGTGGCGTTAGATAGTTAGGAACAGCGTATTGTATGTTGTAAATGTCTGTCACCCACATATATGAACTGACGTTGTCGATGCCGAGTAAGTTGAAGACTTCCAAGCTGAGCCAGCAGTTTTTGACATACGACAGTGGGTTCTTTTTCTTGAAACTGCTCTTCTCGCTGATGAGCTGCTTGCTGAATCCAATGTCGACTCTTCTGTAAGGCGACATCCTGAATGTGTGTTTGTATCTCTCGCTGTATGGCGCGCCGAATGGCATTCCTGTTCCAAAGACGAGTTTCAGGTTTACCTTAAACGATGGTATGAAAGGTATGTAATCCTGGAAGAATACCGACACGTTGACTCTCTGGTCGGAAGGACGTGGTATTCCTTTTATCAATGTGTCGCACACGTATTCTGCGCCGCTGTTGACGTCGCTTTGCGACAAGATGGTTCCGGTAGGAGAGAGGTAATATTTGATGTTTTCCTCTGATCTCATGAACGAAAGACTTGCCCAGCTTTCTATGCCTTTGACGAATTCTCCGTTGATGCGGATGTCCATACCTGCGGCATAACCCGTAGCTCTTTGGTCGGCGAAATATTTTATTCTGATGTTGTCGACTTCATAAGGAATGATGTCTTTCAGGTATTTATAATAAACCTCTGACGTCAGGACGAAAGGTCTGTCCCATGCCAAGAAGTTATATTCGTGGGTAAATACCACTTGATATGACTTCTGCACCTCAGCGTCTTCAGGACTGACGAGGCTTCCGTCGAAGTTACGTAACTCGCGGTAGAACGGAGGTTGCATATAAACGCCGCCAGATAATCTGAACAGCATGTCTTTGTTCCAGTTGGGTTTGATGGCGACGCCGGCGCGAGGACTGACATAGACCTTGTTGTTGTATCCCCAGTAGTTGGCGCGCACGCCTAGCGACAATGTCACGATGTCGTCGTTTTTGCTGTTGAGCGACCATTCGTTATGCAAGAAAGCGTCGACGTTGTTTATGTTTAATATGTTATGAGCTTTTGAAAGATGACGTATGTCGAAGAGAGGATGCGGAGGATTTGGCTTTCCTATCGAGTCGTTTGGATGAGGGAGGCTGAATCCTGCGGAGTCTATCATTTCCCATTCGTTGATGAAGTCGTCGAAGTGTTGGTGTTGATAGCGTGCGCCCCATTTCAGAGTGTAGAAATCTTTTTTATATGCGCCTTTATGGTCGATGTTGAACACTTGCGAGTAGAAGTCGTTGCGAGCGTGTTCGATATAAGTTCCGACGCCTTGGTTTGATATCACGTTGCCGCTTTGTTCGCTGCCGGGGTTGGTCTCAAGTTGTCCGATCCAATACTGACCTTGTATGTCGTAGTTTTCAGCTTCGGCGGCGGAATAAGTAGAAGCGATGAGTTTGAGGTTGAGGTCTTCGTTAGGGCTGAAGTTCAATGTGAGTGCGCCGAGACCTGTGTTATAGTTGCTTGATTCTTTGCCGTCGAAATATATTGTGATGCGATGAGCCTGCTGTATGTTGCCGAAGTCGGTTTGTCGGTTTTCTGGTATCATGAAGTAGTTGTTGCTGGAGAAGTATCCGAATGCCGACACTTCCAAGCGAGGAGAGATGCTGTATGACAAGATTCCTTGGATGTCGGTGAAGTTAGGCTGATAGACGCCTTTGGTTTCCATATTGCCAAGGATGTATTTGTTGTTTTTGTAACGAACGCCGATGAGGTAAGAGAGTTTGTTTTTCACCAGCGAGCCTTCTGCGTGTGCTTCGGCGCCGAGGAAGCTGAGCGATAATGAAGCTGCAGGTAATGTAGGTTTCTTGTAAGTGATGTCGAGTGCTGACGAAAGTTTGTCGCCGTATTCAGCGGAGAATCCGCCAGCGGAGAAGTCGATGTTGGAGACGAGACTAGGATTGATGATACTCATTCCTTCTTGTTGTCCCGATCCTACGAGGAAAGGTTTGTAGACTTCAATGCCGTTGATGTATATGAGGTTTTCGTCGAAGTTGCCGCCACGGACGTTGTATTGAGAGCTGAGTTCGTTGGTGGACGACACTCCAGGAAGAGTCTTGACGAGGTCTTCTACGCCGCCTGCTGAGCTGCTCGGTATGAGCGAAATCTCGCGTGCGTCGAGACGTGTGATGGTGGCGGAGTTGATTTGTCGGTCAGAGACCACGACGTCTGATAATGTCGTCGAGGCGGATTGCAAACAGACGTCGACTTTGCGTTGTTCGCCTGCTTTTAACTTTATTTTTCGGGTTTCTTGTTGGTATCCTACGAATGAATACACCACATTAAGAAGAGTGTCGGCAGGAAGATGCAGTTCGTATTGACCTTTTGAATTTGATGAGACGCCGTATGATGTTCCTAACACGGCGATGTTTACGAGTTCTAAGACGCTGCCATTATCATCGGTGATTTTTCCGTAGATATAACTATCCTTGCTTTGTCCGAAAAGCAAAACAGGAATCATCATCAATAATAATAGTGTATATCTTAATCTCATCAACTTTATAAACTATCTTTGGGTGTAAATATTGCACAAATATAATTATGCATTATGAATTATGCATTGTGAATTAAAAAAAAAGTCGTCAAAAAAGACGACTTTTTTTTATAGTGATTTGATGTTATTACCAACGGTTCAAGTTACCTTCTGCTGAAGCGTCCATGATAGCTTGGTATACACCTTTCTTGTCAATTGTACGTAAACCGGCTGCTGAAACTTTCAATACTACCCATTCATCCCATTCTGGAACGTAGAAACGTTTGATTTGCAAGTTTGGTTTGAAAGTTCTTTTTGTCTTTCTGTTTGAGTGAGAAACGTTATTACCGGTAATGACTTTTTTACCTGTGATTTGACAAATTTTTGACATGACTCTTAATATTTTATAGTTATAATTATTCCTCTAAAAATTGAGGTGCAAAATAACAACATTTTTTTGAATTATGCAAGAGTTTTAGAAAAAAAGTTTTTAGAGTTTTTGTGATTGTACGCGATGGAACTTTTTAAGGTCAACGGACAACAGTCAACAGACAACAGGTTTTGGTTATACGGGGCTCAGCGACCTTGCTCACTGCACGCTGCTCGTTGCTAATCGCCTCTAATGCGTTAGGGATTGGAGCGGCATCCTTTGCGAGCGTTTCGGGATTGGGGAACGGGAAACGGGATTGGGAAACGGGAACGAGGTCACTGAGCCTGTCGAAGTGCCGAGTCCATATCTTGAGAGAGCGAGACGGAAACATAGCGAGCAAAGATATAGCGGAAAGCCCGACGGCTTCGCCGGAACGCCCAAAGAACTAAAAGCATAAAACTTTTTTTAAAAAACGCTATTAATTAATGTGTAATAATTCTTAACTTTGCAAAAATGACTTTTATGTTAAAGATTCCAATGGTTGACCTTGTAGGTCAATATAATAAGATAAAGCCTGAAGTCGATTCGGCGATTCAGGAAATATTATCGACAGCGGCATTCATCAATGGTCCGCACGTGAAGAGTTTTCAAGAGAACCTTCAAAAATATCTTGGCGTAAAACATGTGATTCCATGTGGCAACGGCACTGACGCTCTTCAAGTTGCGATGATGTCTCTAAACCTTGAACCTGGCGATGAGGTCATCACTACGACATTCACATTTATCGCTACGGCGGAGGTCATCGCTCTTCTTCGTCTGAAACCTGTTCTCGTCGATATCGAAAAAGATTCGTATAATATTGACCCGATGGCGATAGAACGTGCCATCACTCCTAAGACAAAAGCCATCGTTCCTGTTCATATCTTCGGACAATGTGCTAATATGGAGGCGATTATGGACATCGCTCGTCGTCATAATCTTTATGTCATAGAGGATAACGCTCAGGCTATCGGCGCTGACTATACCTTCAGCGACGGCACGGTGAAGAAGTCGGGAACCATAGGAACCATCGGATGCACTTCGTTCTTCCCATCTAAAAACCTCGGATGCTTCGGCGACGGCGGTGCATTATTCACCAACGACGACAGCCTCGCAGAACAAATCCGCGCTGTGGTGAACCACGGAATGAAAGTGCGTTATTATCACGACTACGTCGGCGTCAACTCACGCCTCGATACAATACAGGCTGCAGTGCTCGACATCAAATTGAAACATCTCGATGAATATATCGCCGCTCGTCAATACGCAGCAGCTTATTACGACAAGGCTTTCTCCGTTACAGATAAAATCATAACGCCAAAGAAATCAGACTTCACAACTCACGTATATCATCAATATGTGATGGTTCTCAATGGCGTTGACCGCGCAAAACTGATGCAGCATCTGCAGGAAAAAGGCATCGCTTGCGCAATATATTATCCTGTGCCGTTGCACGAACAAAAGGCTTATCAGGACCCTCGCTACAAAAAAGGCGACTTCCCAGTCAGTGAATATCTCTGCGAAAATGTCATCGCCTTGCCGATGCATACCGAATTCACTGATGAACAACTGAATTATATCACAACAACAATATTAGATTTTATTTCTTAAAAAATATTAAGATGAAAATATTAGTCACAGGTGGAACAGGTTACATCGGTTCTCATACCGTTGTCGAATTGCAGAAGAAAGGCTTCGATGTCATCATCGTCGACGCTTTGTTTAACTCGCGTATCGAAGTCTTGGACTCGATAGAAAAGATTACTGGCATACGTCCGGAATTCGAGTCGTTCGACCTCGCAAATCAAGCTCTTACCGATGATTTCTTCGCTCGTCACACCGACATCAATGGCATCATCCACTTCGCTGCTCATAAGGCAGTGGGAGAGTCGGTGGAACAGCCGATAAAATATTACCGCAACAACCTTGACTCCTTGATGAATATCTTGGAAGCGATGTGTAAATATAATGTGCCAAATCTTGTGTTCTCGTCTTCTTGTACTGTCTACGGACAGCCTGACGCTGAGCATCTTCCAGTGTCGGAGACTGCTCCTATCAAGAAGGCGGAGAGTCCTTACGGCAATACAAAGCAAATAGCAGAGGAAATTATTTCCGAATCAATAAATGCGTATAAAGGTTTGAATGCCATCGCTCTTAGATATTTCAATCCAGTCGGTGCTCACGACAGCGCGCTGATAGGCGAGTTGCCTCTCGGAGTGCCAAATAATCTTATGCCTTATATCACACAGACGGGTTACGGGATAAGAGAGTGCCTTAAGGTCTTTGGCAGCGATTATCCAACTCACGACGGAACAGCGATTCGCGATTATATTCATATCATGGACCTCGCAAAGGCTCACGTCGTCGCTGTGGAAAGAATGCTTAATGGAAAGATGAAAAAGTCGTTCGAGATATTTAACCTCGGAACAGGAACAGGTTATTCTGTATTGGACGTGATAAAGTCTTTTGAAAAAGTCTCTGGCGTTAAACTTAATTATGAAATCGTTGGCAGACGTGCCGGCGACATTGAAAAAGTCTGGGCTGATCCAACATTCTCGAATAACGAATTAGGTTGGAAAGCAGAACGCCACCTCGATGAGATGACACTCTCGGCATGGAACTGGGAAAAAGCGTATAGAAGCAATTAACAATTAACAATTAACAATTAACTATTAAGGACGTTTTATACGTCCTATTTTTTTATTATTCATTACTCATTATTAATTATTCATTATGCATTATGCATTATGAATTATGAATTAATTAAAAAAATCCGATTCATTTCTGAACCGGATTTTTTTGTTTACATGTTTATGTTATCAATAGAATAAGATGCTGTTGTCTTCAATCTTAACATTGTCTTTAAGTGCTGAGTAAGCAGAGTTGTTAAGAATTTGATTGTTGAATCTTGTGCGTTGTTCTCTAACGATGCTGCTGTAATCTGTTGTTGTTGCAGCTGGAGTTTCTTTTGTAACTTTAACTACGTAGAGACCATTGCCACCAACGATTGGTTCTGATGTTTCGCCTTCTTTCATGCCGATAACAGTACCGATGACTTTATCTTCAACGCCGAAGTTACCGAAACCACGACCGTCGAATGTAACATTGTCAACAGTTGTTTTTTCACCTTTTAATTCGTCAATCATTTTTTGGAAGTCAGTGCCGTAAGCTTTAGCTTGTTCTGCTAACATAGCGCCTTTCTTTTCTTTTTTGATAACGAATTGGTAACGGTCAGCGATTTCTTCCATTGGAGTGTTACCTTCTTTAACAGCTTTTGTAAGAACTGCTACGACATACATATTGTCGAGGTCGAAGATTGTTGACATATCGCCAACTTTTGTTTCTTTATCGAATGCCCAGCGAACGATTTGACGTGGGTTGTCGATACCTGTGATTAAGTTAGTATTTGTTCTTAAGTTAGGATATGTACGTTTGTTGAGACCTTGAGCTTCGATAGCGTTGTTGAAGTCTTCAGCTGTAGTGTTTTCTGTAACGAATTTGTTAGCTTCAGCGAATACGTTTTGATATGTTGCTGTGCTTGGAGCGATTTCGTGTGATACAACAGCGAGGCGTGCTTTTGGAGCAGCTTCTCTGCGGTCTGTGACTTTAATGATGTGGTAACCGAATGGAGTTTCAACCATACCAACTGTACCAACATTGTTGTCTTGAACGAATTCGTTGAATGTGTAAACCATCATGCCGTCTGTGAACCATCCGAGGTCGCCGTTATTTGTTTGTGCGCTTGGGTCATCTGATAATGACTTAGCAAGTGTTTCAAGTTTAGAGTTGTCTTTCATAACAACGTTCAAGATGCTGTCTGCTAAAACTTTAGCTTCTTCTTTTGTACGTGTTGCTTCGCTACGTAATGCATTTGCGTAAGAAACTAAGATGTGTGAAGCCATCAATGAGTCTGAACGGTTTTCCATAGCAACGATTTTTGCTACGTTGTAGTAACCTTCATTTTCATAAGGACCGTAAACGAAACCAACGCCATTGTTTTGGTCAAAGATAACTGATTCTAATTCAGCAGGAACGTCTTTTCTTGATTTCCATGTGCTGTCGTATGGAAGGTCTGAGTTAGCGTTGACGAAGTTAGCTGCGTTTTCAACTTGAGCGAAGTCGTTTTTAAGTTCGTTAACGAAGTTCTTTGAATATTCAACGTCAGCTTGTGATGGAGTAACTTCGAAAATGATATAGTCGATGCTACGAGTTGCTTCTGTTTGATATTTGTTTTTGTTTGCTTCGTAGAATGCTTTGTTGTCAGCTTCGTTAACAACGACTGCTGAGTCAGCTACTGTGCTGTAACGTACTGCGTAAACTTCAGCTGAAGTCTTGTCGTTTTTGTCAGCATAGATACGAGCTGCTAATTTGTTAGGAAGGTAGAAACCTTTCTTCAAAAGAGTTTCGTATTTTGTGTTTAATCTGTCTTCTCTGATAGCGTTTTCAAAGTTGAGCCAGTTTGCTTTCATCTCAGGGCTGAGAGTTTGGAATTCTCTGATGTATGTTTCAATGAGAGCTTTGTTGAAGCTGCCATCAGGGTTTGTGAAACTTTGAACAACGTATTGATTTGGGTTTTCACCTAAAAATTGATCGAATAATTCATCGTCTGAAACAACGAGACCGAGGTCTTTGTATTCATTCTTCATGATGATATCTCTGATCATTTGTTCTAATGTGTTAGCATGTACAGCGTAGTTGTCGCTTGCGCTTAATGAACCGCCATTTTGTGCTTTAACGTTTTCAAGATTCATATTAACCAAGTTGGTATAATCTTGATAAGTCACTTTTTCACTGCCAACGGTAGCTACGTTTGTTGTTCTTCTGCTGTTAGTGCTTCTGAAAAGGTCGCCTAAAACGAATGCTAAAAGTGCGATACCTACGATAACGACTAACAATCCATAATGCTTTCTAATGTTTCCAATTGCTGCCATAATTCTATGAAATTATTTAATTATTTTATTCTTTTTATACTTTTTTTCTTAAGAGTGCAAATTTACAAAACCATTCGATATATTCGACATTTTTATGAAAAAAATAATCAATGCGGATATTGCTGTGTCGTTGCTATGTAACTTATTGATTATTTTTGATTTCCACTTCTTCTAGTCTTGTATCTGTTGCTTTTATTATCTTGAAAACATAATTTCCTATTACAATTTCTTCTCCGATTTGAGGAATACTTTCGTGATAATGAATTATGTATCCTGCAAGTGTTTCGTAATCGTCAGATTCAGGGAAATTGAATTTGTAATTTTTGTTAAGATAATCTATTTCCAGTCTTGCAGAAAAAATGTAATCGTCAGGGTTGATGGTCTTTTCAACTGCATCTTCTTCGTCGTATTCGTCTTCAATTTCTCCGAAGATTTCTTCTATCAGGTCTTCAATGCTGATGATGCCTGAGGTTCCGCCGAATTCGTCAACAACAACAGCGATGCTTTGGCGTTTCTTCGATAGTTTTTCCAAAAGATCTTGCGCTGAATATGTCTCTGGATAAAACTGTATCGGACGGATCTTTGACCTTAAATCTGTCGTTTTGGTAAGAATGTCGTTGATGTGTATGTAACCTATGATGTTGTCGATGTTGTTTTCAAATACCAATAGTTTTGAATGTTTTGTTTCCTCAAAAACGGATTTCACTTCTTCTATTGTGTTTTCAATGTCAATGGCTTGAATCTCAGTGCGTGGCACCATACATTCTCTCAACTTTACATTATGAAAATCTATTGCGTTCTGGAATAATTCTATTCCTTGTTGAATGTCTTCGTTGTCTTCGTCTGGATTGGCGTATTCCTTAAGATAGTCGTTCAAATCTACGGTATTGAGTTTGTATTCTTCGTGAGGTATGTCAACGCGAAGTACGTATTTGATGACTAATTCTGATATGCTTATAAATATCAATATGATAGGGTAGAGTATGATGAATAATAATATCGCTGGCACAGCAAACATCTTCATACTTTTATTTGGATTGATGCCGAATATTATTTTAGGAAGGAACTCGCCTGTGATGAGTACGAGAAGCGTTGATAATATTGTCTGACAAAGCAATATTGAGAAGTCGTTCTCCAATATTTCCGGCAGAATATTAATGACAAATGGTTCTAATATTCTTGCTATGGCGATACCGTAGATTACGTTGGCGATATTGTTGCATAACAACAGACAACCAATGAATTGTGATTGGTTTTTGAAGAATTTATTGATGATTTTTGCTGAGAACTTGTTTTTCTTCAAATCCAATTCCAACTGTAATCTGTTGGTGCTCAAGAATGCAATCTCCATTCCGGAGAACATCGCTGATGCTAACAATGAAAATATTACTATGTAAATGTCGCTCATTTCTATGTTTATTCTTCGTCGTCTATTTCAAGTGTCGCTCTCATGCCGTGAATGACTCTTTGCGAGAATGTCTCGTTGGCACTGAGGCTGTCGCCGTAAATTATCTTGTCGGGACTTGTTATTTTAACGGCATTGCGTGTATATATCTTTTTTTCTCTTTGATTCCAATATAAAGTCTCTGTAAATAAGGTCTCTTTCGTTTCTAGGTTCTCAACAATGACATTGTCTTTGGCGAAAAGCATTTCGTTATATTCGTGCCTTATTCCGAAGTCGCCGCTTATTTTTGATGATGGTTTGCCGTTCTTTTCATAAAGATACGCAACAAATCCTTGGGGAAATTCTAGTATTGCGCTGTCGCCTTCTGTACTGCGCATTGCTGGTGCCATCAGTTTGGCCTGCACTAAACCAGAGTCGCTTCTGGTAAATATGACATTGTATGCCAAAACACCGTTAATTGTGTCGGTGTCTATGAATTCTTTAACTTTATCTAAGGAGTTTTCACAAGAAAACAACACCATAACCATATTGGCTATGATGTTGATTTCTAAGAATATTTTAAAAAACTTTTTCAAAGTCTTACTATTTACCTTTAGCCATTAGCCTTTAGCCATTAGCCAAATTAATTCTTTGCTGCTCTTACTTTTGTAGTTTCTTTAATCCAGCAGTTTTCAAGTGAGAATTCTTGACCTTCTTCGAAACCGTTGAAGAAAATGTCTTCGATAGTTGGGAAGTAATGAACGTAAGCATTGATGAGTTCATTAGCTTTTCCTGCGATTGAAGGGTCTACAGATTTAGCTTTTTCGAATTGGTCAACAGCAGCCCAGTAAGCTGTCTTTGAATAGAAGTTACCTGAACCACAGTCTTTTGCACTTGCTGCATATAATTGACCGATGATGATGAATGGCTCGCCGTCTGTCTTGTCTAATTCGTAAGCTTTTCTTGCAAAAACACGACCTTGTTCATAATTTTTGTTCATGTTCATCATTTGAGCAAGGTAGATGTATGATTGGTGTGCCCAGTCTTTGTTTGTGCTCTTTGTTGCTTCAAGAAGGTATTTTGTTGCTTGAGTGTAATCTTTGTCAGCAAGATATTTTTTACCAATCAAGTAAGCTGATTCTGGTGATGGGTTGACTTTGTGTAAGTTAACTGCAACAGCGAGATATAATGGAGAATCGTCGCATTTTCTCTTTTCTAAAGTTTCAGCAATCTTTGTTAACAATTCAACGTCGTTAGGATTTGCATCGAATTTAGGTTGGTAAATACGAACTAAATCTTCACAGTTAGCGTATGGTTGAACTGCAGCGTCAAGGTTTGCTTTTGTTGCGTTGAAGTTGTTGAGAAGTTTTTCGTTAGCCATTTCTGTGTTGACTTGGATGTTGTAGTCAACGATTTCCATAAGACGGCTGTATTCTTCAAGGATTGCGCTTTCATCTAACTTGCCGTTTTTAGCCATTGTGATGACGATTGGGAAATAAGTGTCGATGAATGCATAGTTGCTGTTATTTCCGTCTAAATCAACAGCTTGTTTAAGAGCATTGTAAGCTTCTTCATAACGATGAGGAGCCCATGTTGCGATGTCAACGCCTTTACGACCCATAATGTTACCGATTTGTGAACCATTCTTTCCGTTTGGGAAATATTGAGCTCTCTTGTCGTAAATCATAATGAGTGTGTCAACGTATTTGTCTCTTAATTCAGCGTCCTTTTCTGGTCTGATGAATGCATAAGTCATGATGGTAACGCCGTCAAGATAAGTGTTTTGTCTTAATTCTGGACAGTTGTTGTAAACATTTCTCCATGATGTAATCATCTGAGGATTAATGTTTTTTGGATTATACTTGGCTTGTTTCCAGTGTCCAATGTATTCACGATACAATGAATAGTCTGTTTCGCAGTCTTGTGCTTTTGTTGTAACATTTCCTAAAAGTAAGAATGTTAAACCTAACAGTAAAAATCTTCTAATTTTCATTTTGACTTTAATATTTTTTGTGATTTATTATTGATATCTTTTCTTTACGAACCATCTGTCGTGAATTGACATGCTGATTGATATGTTGAAATAATTTTCTTTTACGAGATTATTTTTGTTTGTGCCCATTGAACCGAATTCCAAAGCAACGTTAAACGATGTTAATGAACGTGGTACAGGCAAACCTAGACCTAATGACAATCCGTATTTGTTTATTGATTTACCATAGATGTTGTAGTATGTTTGGTCGAAATGAAGACCAGCGCGATAAGTTATCTTTCTGTAATATTTTGATATTGAGGTTGATTCTGGTTTGTATGAACCACCCACAGCAATATTCCATGAATTCTGTAATGAGTCGTTGACGCCGTTCATGGTAAAGCCTTTCCATCCTGCCCAGTTGAAGTCGGCTCCGACAACCCATCCTTCGCCACTATCAATGGAGACGCCAAGTCCAAAACCTCCAGGAACTTTGATATTTACTTTTTCATCTTCAATGTATTTTAATGTGTCGATAGGAGATTCTACTTGATTTCCAAATCCTTTGAACATATTTCTGATGAAGATGTCTCTCTTTGATGCAATTTTGCTGCCTTGAGAGTATGTTGCACCAATTGTGATGTTGTATTTTTCTATAGGTAGTCTGTATAAAACGCCATAGTCTAGTTTAAAGTCGCTGACTCTCATACCAATAGAGCGTTTTCCATTGAGAAAGTGTGTTGAGTCAGGGTAATATACAGATGTGTTATCAGTTAATGTTCCGAAGATGTAAGATGCTGTAATACCGACAGATAAGTCTTTTGTTATTTTAACGCCATTGGCAAAGAAGACTCTGTTTAATCCGCCTTCACCTTGAAATGCTACGTTGTAAGTTCCAACATCGTGGTGCTCAGTGACGACGTTATATTCTCTGTTCGCGTATGGCATTATGCCGAGACCGATTTTCCATCTTTTAGTCGCGCTTAAACCAATGCTCGCATAGTCAAAAGATGCATTTGAACCACTTGCACTTTCTTTACTGGTAGTAAAAGATGCGACTTTGATGTAAAAACCAGCGTCAAATAAGAATGATAATGAGTCGATTGCTGCGTAAGATGCTGGGTTGCTTGGGTTTAACAAGCAGCGGTCGCTCATTGCGTTGGCAACACCGCCCATACCTCTCAACATCGTGTTTGGTGAACTTGTGTAGATGTCACCTAAACCAAATCTGGAGTATGGACTGCTTAAATCTGACTGAGCAATAAGCTTGATGTTAATCATAAAGATGATTAATCCAAGTAGAAGATATTTAGTGCTTTTATATTTCATTGATAATTAAGAATATATCTCAAACCTTTAAACGTAAAATTTGCGTCTGCAAATATGCAATTTTTTAACTGATTTTCAAAGAAAATATTGTCTCCACCTATGATAAAAACATTTAACATTTCATAAATGTTTGAAAATCTTTTAATAAATCCTTCAATTTCATTGGAAATACCAAAAATTACGCCAGATTTCAAACATTCTTCAGTTGAATTGCAAATTAATTTTAATTCTTCTTTTGTTGGTGAACATAAAGGCAGTTTTTCGGTATAGTCGTTCATAGCCTTGAATCGTAAGTTGATGCCAGGACTTATCGGTCCGCCATGATAAACATTGTCGGCTGTGATGATGTCGTATGTGATGCAGGTTCCAATGTCTATCACCAAATTATTTTGGTTTGGTTTTTCCATCATCGCAGCAGCAACGGCTACTAATCTGTCACTGCCGACTTGTTTTCTGTCGTAATTTATTTTGAATGGTAGGCGAGTGTCGCCAGAAAGTGTGATAATTTCAATGTTTTGCAACTGAGATGTGCATTCTTCAATTTTCCCGCCAACTGATGATATGATACATCGTTTTATGCCAGGTAATTTTTCTGTAAGTTGTTTTAAATCATTTGTATATGGATTAAATACAGAAGTTTCAATTATGTTGTTTTCGTCAAAAACAGCATATTTCGCTCTTGTATTGCCAATATCAATTGTTAAAATCAAACTCATTATATTTTTTTGCAAATATACTGATAATGAATGAATAAAAAATAATTTTCAAAAAAAATAATTTTTTTGTTTGTTTTATTGAAAAATGTTGTATCTTTGCAATCGCAAAACAACGGAGGTACCATAGCTCAGTTGGTAGAGCAATGGACTGAAAATCCATGTGTCGCTAGTTCGAATCTCGCTGGTACCACCACAAAGAGCTGACTGAAAAGTCGGCTCTTTTTTTATTTGTTTTTTTGTCCACGAATGAACACTGATCAAACACTAATAAGATTCGTGCTGATTCGTGAAGATTAGTGGTTGAAATATTTGTCCACGAATAAACACTAATCAAACACCAATAGATTAGTGGATGTCAAACAAAAAACGCCACATTTGTAGATGTGACGTCTTTGTGTTATAAAGTTCTTGTATTATCTTTAGAAGTTAATCCAGAATCTTTCCCAGAAGGTTTGTTCTAATTCTTTCCATGTGTTTGCTGTGGCAGCTTCAAAGTCAATTGTGTATCTGTTCAATAACTTTTGAGCTTCTTCTTTTTTGCCTTCTTCTAACAAAGCCATTACTTCTTTTTCCAATGCAGGAATTTCCTTAACAGCCTTTTCTTCGTATCTTAAGATACTGCTATTCATGGCATTCTTTGTGCTTCCCCATTGTATTTGTGCTAATTTGTTGGCTTTGCGGTAACGCCATAACAATGTTTCTTCGTTGTAGTTATTGTGTCCGCATTCTTCAAAGCAACTTGGTAATACTGTTGATCCTGTGAATATTGGTATTCTTGGACTTTGTCCTGGGTTTTCTACTGAGAACCAGCAGATGCCGCCTATTTCATCTGGCATCCAGCTTCTGAGTTGTGTCACGAATGAGTATGAACACCATGATACTGATACAGTACGCATTGCTTCAACAGTTTCAGGAGCAATCATATTGTATGTTGCAATGTCGGTGCTTCCCATCCATGGATTTGCGATAGGACTTACGATAGTGTCACCTTTTCTATTGACAATCTTGATGTTACGTGTTACGTCTAATTCTGTTCCTTCGTATGTGCTTCTGAGGAGTTCCATCACTTTGCGTGCGTCAACTTTTTCTTCCGGTTTAACAGAGAATGGAAGTTCGTCGTCGTCCATGCTTAATCCTAATGATGGTGCTAAAGCATTGAGGATGAAGTATTCGCGTTCGCGGAAATTTTTGCCGTTTGAATAATCGTTGCCGAATACTTTGAACCACACGAATTCGCTTTCTCCGTCCCATAAACCATGTTTCTTAGCGACTTTTTCGATATTGTCGGAACACATGAAGTTGTCAGGGTCATTTCTGTTTATGTGTTTGATTCTTGGGATGTTAGCAGATACGCTTACTTCGCCGTCTGGAACTCTTTGAGCAGCCCAGATGCCGCCGATTTTCTTCTTGCCTTCGCCCATGATTTCCATGCACCAGACTTCTTCAGTGTCAGCGATGGTGATACATTCGCCGCCGTCGCCATATCCGTATTCTTTGATGAGTTCGCCGATGAGTTTGATGGCGTCTCTTGCGTTGTCGCAGCGTTGGAGTGCGATACGTTCTAAGTCTTCAATCATAAAAAGACCATCAGGGTTAATCAGTGTGTCTGGACCTGAGAATGTCGTCTCACCGATTGCTAACTGCTTCTCATTCAAGCATGGATAAGCAGTATTGAGGTAAGAATATGTGTATTCTGCTTGTGGTATTTCGCCTGCCAATTCCAAACCTTTGCTGTCGTAGGCATTTCTTGTGTGCATGCTGCCTCTGTATATTTTTTGAGTAGCGCCTTTTTCGTGTTCTTGAGCTTTTTCCCAACGTAACCATGTGCGGTACATGCCGTCGCAGGTGTGTGATGTAATGACAGAACCGTCGGTAGTTGCGTCTTTGCCTACCATAATGCTGGTGCAGTTCGCTCCGTCAAAGATTTGTGACTCAGCGTCTTGTGCATTGACGTTAAGAGATATTAATGCGAACATTAATAATGCAATGAGTGATTTTTTTGATTTCATTTTATTTTTATTTAAAGAAACTAAAATTGACTTTGCCGTATCTGCGTTGTTCAACAAAACGTGGATGTTCCTTGAAATCGATGAATTTGTTGTGCTCAACGACCAACATACCGCCTTCTTTGAGCAAATTATGTTCAAAGATAAGACTTACCAGTAAATCGTAATGCTGACTGTCGTATGGAGGGTCGGCGAAGATGAGGTCGTATTTCACTTTGTGCATTGGAATGAAACGGAATACGTCGGAACGTATTGCGAGAAGTTCTTCCATATTGAGTTTTGCAGCAGTGTCGCGGATGAACTTGATACAGTTGTTGTTTTCATCGACAGCAGTGACACGAGGACATCCTCTTGAAACTAATTCGTAAGAGATATTGCCGGTTCCTGCAAAAAGGTCTAATACTGTAATATCTTCAAAATCAACATGATTTTCCAAGATGTTGAATAAACTTTCTTTCGCCATGTCGGTTGTAGGACGAACAGGCAGATTGCTTGGAGCCGTGATTTGTCTTCTTTGATGTTTTCCTCTTATTATTCGCATGATATGAAACTATATAAGGTGTAATAATAATAGTAAGGTACTGAATTTAATTCGTTTATATAACTGAAGTCGTTGTCTCTGTTGAAGAATCTGATGTTTCTTATATAACGAGAACATAATTCGACAAGGGTTGATTTTTCCTCAATAAATCCTATGAAATACAAAGGAATGCTTTCGTTGTCGATGTTAAGTTGGTCGAATGTAAATAATATAAAATATAAGAAATCTTCTTTTGTGTTGAAGTTGAAATAATTATGGAATACGAGTTTGTCGTTGTTGATTATTATTAACTCGTATGAATTGTTTTTAACATTAACGAACGCTCTTGTCTCAGGGTTTCTACCTGAAAATTCTTTCAAAAGCTTCTTTATCAAGATGCTGGAACTATGGTAGACCTTGATGTTATTGTTCAAGAAATTAAGTTTGTCGTCATAGGAATAAACATTCACGATATTGTGCTCGGCGATGTCGTCGGTTAATACATTTGAATGCTTGATATTCAATAATGACAGATAGTCTTCTTTTGTCTCTTCTTGGAAATAATCTTTTGGAACGAATGTGTTGTTGTTATTATCTATCAAGATATTAACATTTTTAAACTCGTCAAAATTCAATGATTCTTTTTCTTGAAGTTCTAAAAGCAGAGTCTCCAGAGAAATATTTTTCTCTGTGGTATGATAGTGCTTCAGGGCTATGAATTTATTTTCAGCGGTATCGAAGACGACAAAAGAAAGACCATCCAAGGAATGTTGGATGGTCATGATATAATTATCTGTATTCTTGCTGTTTAAATTAATAGACTCCTGGATATATGGATATAAATAGGAAGTCATATTATTTATTAAAGGTTTTCCCAGTTACCGTCTGTTGAAGGTTCGGTCATAGAACCGACTTTCAAACCTGGATATTTGTTCAAGTTTTCGCGTTGAGCAACGTCGTTTCTGATTCTTTGTTTGTCAAGACCGATTAAGTAAGTGTTATAGTGAGCTTTAACTTCAAATACAGGAACATCCATACCGCCACGTGTAATGTAGCCAGCTTGTATTTCAAATTCTTGTTGTGGTTCTGAGAATGGAACATAGCGGAATGTCTCAACATTCAAAGTAGGATATTTTCTGTGTAATGAATCCATAACATTGATGTAACCAACAATGCTGTCAATTGTTTTAGTAAATGTAGTGTCGTTTGGATCTTGAACTCTGTTGACAATTGGAAGTTGACCTGTTTTGACGAATGCAACTAATGAGTCGAAACTTGCAGTATATCTGTTGTATTCTTCTTTGAATAAATCTTGAGCGTCTCTGATGCCTTTGAGGTTTTGAACAACTTTTTCTTCACGAGCTCTTTTTGTGTTTTCAAAAATAACAGGTCTGCTGATGCTGCGGTAAACCATATATGCCAAGAAAACGGCAACTAATACTAAAGCGATGTTGATAATTGTTAATTTTTTATTCATGATTCAATTCTATTTTTTCAATTCGCAAATTTACTGTTTTTTTTGATTGTAACAATTATTTTTTTTAAAAATTAAACTTTGGGAAATTAAAACTTTTTATTTGCCAAAGCATTCGACGATAAAGCCTAATTGTCGTAGTCTTTCGGCTATTTTTTCTAGTTCAACCTGACTTATTTTCTCAAGATTTTTTTCTGGTGTTTCTCTGTCGATGGCGTAAATCATTGTCTTCTTTGGATTTATCTTTTTGATGTGTTCAATCCAAAGTGCTATTTCTTCTTCAGTGGTGTTGTCTACTTTCACGCCATTATGCTCTCCTCTTAAGAAACAAGTCTGGATGGTTAGGTTGCCTTTATATTCTTGAAGTATGTTAATGTATTTTTCTAAATCAAAATTAACATTTGGCTGATTGATGGATTTTATTGTCTCGTAAGTTCCGCCATCTATTTTGATAATGTTGTTGTCGACTTTTGAAATGGCGTTGAATATTTCTTTTTTATGCAGCATCGTGCCGTTTGTCAGGACGCTGATTTTTGCATTAGGGATATATAAGTCTCTAAGTCTTAGAGTGATATCAATTATCTCTACGAAATCTGGATTTAATGTCGGTTCTCCGTTGCCTGAAAAAGTGATGCTGTCTGGTTCGTCGGCAGTACCTTTGAGCTCTTGTAATCTTTTTTCTAAAGTCTGTTCAAAGATTTCCTTTGTCGGAATGCCGCTGTTTTTTTTGTTTTCAGGATTCCATCCGCATTCGCAATAAATGCAATTGAAAGAGCATATCTTGCCGAATTCTGGTAATAAATTAATTCCTAATGACTTGCCAAGCCTGCGGCTTTTTATCGGTCCAAATACTAGTGGTTCAACTAAAAATGACATTTTTTTAATTTTTGCAAAAATACTAATTTAAGTCAATAAGTCAATAAGCCAATGAGTCAATAAGTCAATGAGTCAATAAGCCAATGAGTTTGTGGAAAAACTGATAGACTTATTGACTTATAGACTTGTAGACTTTTTTATTATCTTTGCACAAATGTTTTGATTATGACTTACGAACAGATTTTAGCGGATATAAAAAAGAGAGTTTTTCATCCTATTTATTTCCTGATGGGAGAAGAGCCTTTTTTTATTGATACGATAAGTAATGAATTGGAAAACACTATCTTAGATGAGGCGGATCGTTCGTTCAATCAAGTCGTTTTGTATGGCAGTGATGTCACGGCAAAAGAGATAATGTCGCAGGCTCGCGCCTTCCCGATGATGGGAGAATATCTGGTCGTGATAGTGAAGGAAGCTCAGAATGTGAAAGATATAGAAAGTCTCGCTGATTATCTCGACAAACTTCCTCCTACAACAATTCTCGTTATCAATTATAAATACAAGAAGTTAGACAAACGTCGTGCTTTGGCTAAATATATTGATAAAAAAGGTGTTCTGTTTGAGTCAAAGAAGTTGTACGACAGTAATATTCCTGAGTGGATTAACAAATATCTCGCTTCAAAGAAGTATAATATTACACCTAAAGCCACGCAGATGATTGCTGATTTTCTCGGCAATGACCTTCATAAAGTTAAGAATGAACTTGATAAACTGATGGTGGCGCTTCCTTCGTCAAAACGCATCGATGATGCCGACGTGGAATATAATATAGGTATATCAAAAGATTTTAACGTTTTTGAATTGCAGAAGGCTGTCGGTAATAAGGATTTCGTAAAGGCGAATCAGATTATAAATTATTTTGGAGATAATCCTAATGATAATCCAATCTTTATGACGATAGTCGTTCTTTATGGATATTATACCAAATTGTTAAAACTTCATTTTTCAAGAGATAAAAGCAAGAATACGTTGGCAACAATGTTGGGCGTCAATCCGTTTTTTGTTAATGATTATTTAGATGCAGCTCGTCATTATTCTTGGACTGACTGTATGCATTGCATTGAAGTGCTCCGCGAATTTGACATGAAGTCGAAAGGATATAACAGCGGTTCTGATGTGACACAAAAGGATCTTTACAAGGAAATGCTTTATAAACTTATGGCAGTGAAATATTGAACATCGTGAAATAAAAAAGCCGTCATTTTTTTGACGGCTTATTTTTTTATTCAGCGTAAATCTTTTCTACCAAGTCGGCGTAGTTTTGCATGATTTTGCTACGACGTGGTTTGAGACTTGCTGTCATCTCTCCTGATTCGATAGTCCATTCTTTAGCTATGAGTTCGAATTTCTTGACTTGTTCGTAATCACCGAGAGTTGCGTTGTATTTGTCTATTTCCTTGCGATAACGCATGATGACGTCTTTGTTTTTAATCATCTCTTCGTCAGTTGTGTAAGCGATGCCTTTGATGTTGCACCATGACTTAAGATGCTCGAAGTTAGGATAGATGAGTGCTGCTGCGAATTTCTGTCCTTCACCTATGACTAACAACTCGCCGACGAAAGGTGATTCTTTGATTTTATTTTCAATCAAGACTGGGCTGACGTATTTGCCCATTGAAGTCTTGAAGATTTCCTTGATACGACCAGTTATCTTAAGAAGTCCGTCTTCGTCGAAACATCCTTTGTCGCCAGTGTGGAAGAAACCGTTTTCGTCTATGACTTCTTTTGTCTTTTCTTCGTCTTTGTAATATCCGGTCATCACGTTAGGACCTTTGACGAGGATTTCGCCGTTTTCGGCTATCACTACTTCTTGGTTGTCCATCACGACGCCTACAGTGCCAGCTTTCAACTTGCCTAAAGTGAGACTGTTGGTTGCGATAACAGGTGATGTTTCAGTCAATCCGTAACCTTCTGAAAGTTGAATTCCTATAGCAGTGAATATCTTAACGAGACGAGGTTGGATTGCAGCGCCTCCCGAGATGATGAGCTGAAGGTTGTTGCCGAATACTTTTCTCCATTCCTTGAAGACGAGTTTGTCGGCTAGCTTCAACTGTTGACGATAGAACCAGCCGTTATGTTTCTTGGTTTCGTCGTAACGTTCTGCAAGATTCAATGCCCAGAAGAAAATAGGTTTCTTGATGCCTGTGAGTTTCTGTCCTTTACGAACAATTGTGTGATAAACTTTTTCGATGAGACGAGGTACTGAAGAGAAGTGATGTGGTTTCACTTCGCCCATTGTCTCAACGATAGCGCCGAGATTGTCGACATAATATGTGCTACATCCTAAATAAACGTGGCAATATTGCACAGTTCTTTCGTAAATGTGAGAAAGTGGTAAATAACTTATTGTGTCGTGAGTCTCGTCGATAGGGTAGAGCGGGCAGAGATATTCTATGACCGACAATATGTTACGATGAGTGAGCATTACACCTTTAGGTGTACCCATTGTTCCTGAAGTGTAGATTATTGTTGCAAGATCTTCGTTCTTCACTTCGGCTTTGGCTGCTTCTAATGCAGCATCGTCTCTGTTTTCATTACCAAGGTCGATGAGTTCTTGTAAAGACTTAATGCCTTCGCTTGCTCTGATGAGATAAACATCTTTAATGGAAGGTGTCGAAGCGATGATGTCCGACACCTTATTATATAAGTGTTTATTTGTAACAAAAACTATGCTTGCCTCTGAATGGTTGAAGATGTATTCATAGTCGGCATGACTGATGGTAGGGTAGATTGGGATACAGATTGCGCCTACTTGTTGGATGGCGAAGTCAATCATATTCCATTCAGGAGCGTTAGTCGCGATCAAAGCGATGCGGTCGCCTTTCTTTACGCCTAACTTCAAAAGTCCATGACTGATGGAATTAGTCATTTCATAGAACTTTTGTCCGTTATATTTTACCCATTGGCGGTCGACTTTACCTGCGAAGAGACAGTCTTTATAACCATATTTCTCAACGAAGCGTGGCACTAAATCGAACAGTCTTGGAGGGACGTCGGTTTTGCCTTGTACACCTATTTTTTCAGATTTATTCATAAATGATTATTTATTGTTTTTAATCCAGTTGAATGCGTTTACGAATGCTTCAATCCAAGGAGCGACTTCATCATCTTTTCTGTTTTCTGGATAATAAGGCCATTGCCATGGTAAGAATGCGCGTTCGATGTGAGGCATCATTGCTAAGTGACGACCGTCGTTAGAGCAGATTGCTGCAGCTTCCCATGGACTGCCGTTAGGGTTAGCTGGATAATCGCCGTAGCTGTAGCTCATAGCAATGTCGTATCTGTCTTGTGAATATGGGAAGTGGAACTTGCCTTCGCCGTGAGCGATCCAAACGCCTAAACGACGACCTTCCAATGATGACAACATGATGCTGTTGCTGTGGTTGACATTAACATTGATGAAGTTTGACTCGAATTTGTGTGAGTCGTTATGTAACATTACTGGGTGTTCTTCGTGTTCTGGATAAACGAGACCTAATGCTGTCATGAGTTGGCAACCGTTACATACGCCTAAACTGAGAGTGTCTTTACGAGCGTAGAATTTCTCGATTGTTGTACGTGCAGTGTCGTTGTATAACAATGCGCCTGCCCAACCTTTAGCTGAACCGCAAACGTCTGAGTTTGAGAAGCCGCCGACGAATACAATCATATTGACGTCGCTGAGGTCTTCTCTGCCGCTTGTCAAGTCTGTAGTGTGAACGTCTTTTACGTCGAAGCCTGCGAGGTATAAAGCGTAAGCCATTTCGCGGTCGCCGTTAACGCCTTTTTCTCTGATGATAGCAGCCTTGATGCCTGATGGTTCTCTTCTGTGCATGTTGATGCCTAAGTCAGCAACCATGCCTGTGAAAGAAGTGAAGTCGTAGCGTAAGTCTTGTTTCTTGTAATTTTCAAAACGTTTAGTAGCTTTGTCTTCGCCGCTTTGTTTTTTGTCTAACATGTAAGAACTCTTATACCAAACATCGCGTAATGCGTTGATGTCTAAGTTGTATGTCTCGTTGTCTTTTGTCAATGTGATTTCGCGTTTTTCTTGTGGTTTACCAATAACAACGAAATCTATATTATTGTTCTTAAGAATTTCTTTGGCTCTAGCGTCTTTAACTTGGATAACGACGGCTGGTTGTTCGCTGAATGCTACAGAGATGAGATCGTTGTTCAAAGCTGAGAGGTCGATGTTGAGACCGCCTTCGACGTTGGCGAATGTCATTTCTAATAATGTAGTGATTAAACCGCCGGCTGATACGTCGTGACCTGCAAGGATGAGACCTTCTTCGATGAGTTTTTGAATTGTGTTGAAACAATTTTTGAAGTATGCTGTGTCGTTGACGTCAGGTGTGTTGTTGCCGATTTTGTCTAACACTTGTGCCAAGCTGCTGCCGCCTAATTCGAATGCGCCTTTTGAGAAGTCGACGTAAAGTAATTCGCTGTTGTTGTCTGTTGAAGCAACAGGTTTAACAGTCTTACGAACGTTAGAGACTTCGCCGACAGCTGTCACGATGACTGTACCTGGAGACAAGACTTTTTGTCCGTTAGGATATTTCTGTGTCATTGACAAAGAGTCTTTACCTGTTGGAACGTTGATGCCTAAGTTGATACAGAAGTCGCTTAATGCTTTGACAGCTTTGTAGAGACGTGCGTTTTCGCCTTCGTTCTTAGCTGGCCACATCCAGTTAGCACTTAAAGAGATGCCTTTGAGGTTTTCTTCGATAGGAGCCCAGAGGATGTTGGTGAGTGATTCTGCTACTGCCAAGCGTGAGCCTTTTGCTGGGTCAGCGAGAGCTGCAACAGGTGAGTGACCGAGTGCTGTGCCGATACCTTTGATGCCTTGGTAATCCAAAGTGCTGATACCTAAGTTGTTCAAAGGAAGTTGGATAGCACCAGCGCATTGTTGTAATGCGATACGACCTGTTACTGAGCGGTCTACTTTATTTGTTAACCAATCTTTACAAGCGACAGCTTCGAGTTGAAGCACTTGTTCGAGATATTTGTTGAATTGTTCTTTTTTGTAATCTATATCGTTGAAGTGATATGGTTTGTCGCTATCGTGCATGATAGTTTTTGGTGTGCTTCCGAAGAAGTCAGACAATGTGAGGTCGATAGCGTTTTCACCGTTTTCTCTCACGAAGCGCAAGCGTTCGTCGTTTGTTGCTTCACCGACTTGGAAGTAAGGAGCGCGTTCTCTGAGAGCTGTTTGTTTGATAATCTCTGTATTTTCTTTATTTACGAGGAGACCCATTCTCTCTTGTGACTCGTTGCCGATGATTTCTTTGTCAGACAATGTTGGGTCGCCGACAGGTAAGTTGCCAACGTTGATGACGCCGCCGCTCTTGTCGATGAGTTCTGAGAGACAGTTGAGGTGACCGCCAGCACCGTGGTCGTGGATAGAACGGATTGGGTTGTTGCCACATTCTGTCATAGCGCGAACTACGTTGGCGACGCGTTTTTGCATTTCAGGGTTAGCGCGTTGAACAGCGTTAAGTTCGATAGCGTTGCTGAATTGTCCTGTGTCGACACTTGATACTGCGCCGCCGCCCATACCGATGCGGTAGTTGTCGCCGCCTAATACGATGATGAGGTCGCCTGGTTCTGGATCTTCTTTGATGCTGTCTTCTTTTCTTGCGAAGCCGATACCGCCAGCAAGCATGATGACTTTATCGAAACCGAATTCTTTGTTTTCTTCTTGATGTTCGAAAGTGAGGAGACTACCATTAATTAAAGGTTGTCCGAATTTGTTGCCGAAGTCGGAAGCTCCGTTAGAAGCTTTGATGAGGATGTCGGCTGGGTCTTGGTATAACCATTTGCGTTCTTCGAAGCCTTGTTCCCATTCGCGTGAACCTTCTGTACGAGGATATGATGTCATATATACTGCTGTTCCAGCTAATGGGATACTACCTTTACCGCCGGCGAGACGGTCGCGGATTTCACCGCCGCCACCTGTTGCTGCGCCGTTGAAAGGCTCGACAGTAGTAGGGAAGTTGTGTGTCTCGGCTTTCAAA
>JAZOSA010000004.1:0-16717 GCA_045656905.1 Bacteroidales bacterium | reverse complement strand
TCGTTTTTTTATGAAAATATAGATGATAGAGATGTAGGATATTTGTCTTTGTCGGGTGACCACATATATTTGTATAGTCTTTTTGAAGAAAACGGCTTTACATTCAACGGTTTTGGAAACGGCAACGACAATGACGGATTCACATTTGATGACTATGATTTTGCACCGGATAATGCGCCTTTGGGAAACGGACTGTTGCTGTTAAGTTTCGGAGGCGTTTTTTATGCGTTTTTAGGAAGAAATAGAAAAGAAGAATAATAAAAAATGATAGATATGAAAAAGATATTTACAGTTTTAATGGTATTGATGGCGTTAGCATTTACTCAATGTAAACCAGATGGCGGCGGTGATGGAGAAAAGGTAAGAGTAAGATGTAATATTCCTGTTGGCAACGGCACAAGGTCTGACTTTTGCGACTTGTTGTCTAACGACTCAGTTTATTGGAGTACAGGTATGGAAAGAGTATATCTCGCAATTCCAAATGCCGTGAATCCACAGCTTGTTGAGCTTACAGTTAACAATAGTGAAGCTAAAGCTAATGTGTTGGAGTTTGAAGGCGAAGTGAATAAGAACTTGTTGGAAGACGGCAAGGAATATGAAGTATGGTACTTCGGCAATTCAAAGAACTTGGGAACTCCATATATTACAGAAACCAAAGAAGGCAACGTGATAAAAGGCATAAGCGGCAGCATTAAGACACAAAGCGGCGACCAAGAAGATTTGGGTTACTGCCATATCGCTAAGACTATTGTAAAGGCAAAGGATAACGGAACAGAAATAGAATTGCCATTGAGAGGCGTCTTGAATAATGAAATGGCAATAGCATATCTTGAATTGGACGGCGTTAATAGTCTGGGCGGTGATGCCATTTTAGGAACAGAATATAGTTTCCAATATAATGGCAACGACTTCGAATTTGTCGTTACAGAAGATGCTAATGCTAAGATAACAGTTACAAACGGTGAGGCAAAATCTTTCATCGTATTTTTCCCAAATGATAAAAAAGGCGCAAAATTAGAATGCAATAAAGGTTATTACGAATTCAAGAAAGGCATCTTGGCAGAGAAATTCTATTACAGATTTATTTCTGATATGGAAAAAGCTCCGCTCAGATGGGAAGAAGCAGAAATTGAAGAACAAGACCATGAATGGGTTGACCTTGACTTGCCAAGTGGTGATTTGTGGGCTATATATAATATAGGTGCTACAAAACCTGAAGAATATGGCGACTATTATGCTTGGGGTGAAATAGAGACAAAGACTTCTTATACTATTCTTAATAGTTTGTGGTATAATAACTATCTTGCCGACTTCCAAGGAAATCCAGCTTATGACGTCGCTGCAGCAAAATGGGGCGGTGATTGGATGATGCCTAATTACGATGATTTTGTTGAATTGAATAATAACTGTATATGGACTTGGACTACACAAAATGGAGTAAATGGATATCTTTTGACAAGTAAACATAATGGTGAAACCCTCTTCTTCCCAGCAGCAGGTTATCGCGCTAATTATACAACATTTAGCGTAGGAACAGACGGATGTTATTATGCAACTACACCATACACTCCAGGTCTCGAAAATGCATGGATGCTTTGGTTCAATCAGGCTTCACGTCCTGTTGATGGTTGCGCTCGAGCATATGGAGCAACAATACGTCCTGTTAGACCAGGATTGACTGGTGGTGGCGGTGGCGGCAACGATGATGTTAACGCAACACTTCCTACAGTGGTGACAAATAATACAAGCAATATTGCTGCAACAACAGCAGATTGCAACGGTAATGTCACTTCAGATGGCGGCGCAACAGTGACACATCGCGGTTTCTATTATGGCACAAGTCCAAATCCTGAAACAACAGGTAGCAAGAAAACTGATTACAATGTAGGCACAGGTGCATTCACTTGTACATTAACAGGCTTGACACCAAATACAACATATTATGTAAAAGCTTACGCAACTAATAGTGTTGGTACAAGCTATGGTGAACAAAAGACATTCACAACAACAGCTGCAAGTGTGCCTGTCGTTACAACAAACGATGTAAGTGACATTCAAGCAACATCAGCTAAAGGCGGCGGTAATGTGACAACAGACGGCGGTGCGACAGTGACAGCACGAGGCATCTGCTGGAGTACAAGTCAAAATCCTACAATAAGCGACAGCAAGACATCAGATGGCACTGGCACTGGTTCTTTCACTTCTACAATCACAGGATTAACAAAGAATACCACATATTACGTAAGAGCATACGCTACTAACAGTATTGGTACCTCATACGGCGAACAAAAGACATTCACTACAGTCGCTAATGATAGTAAGTCTATTGTCTTCGCAGAAGGTGTTACACTTACATCAGGTTGGTATGATGTCAATAAGTTAAGTACAAGCAGCGGTGACATCAATATGTGCTGGGCTGCAGCTTCCTCAAATATCATCCAATGGTGGCAAGACCGTTACGTGGCAGCAGGAAAATCATTACCAGCCGGTGCTGTGAAGGGAGCTGGTACAAAAGAGTACGATGGAATAAACAAATACAACCTCGCTCTTATGGAATTGTACCGCGATTTGTGGAATAATACAAAAGGTGGTGATGTTAGACAAGGTATTACATGGTATTTCGAAGGACGTAATGTTATGGAATCAATGTCTGTAGATTATAATGCTCAGCCATTGTCATCTACATCAGGTGGTTATTACTCAAGTGTATGGAATCAAATCTTGCCAATGGTATATCATGAATACAGTTATCTAACTTATAATAATCTTATAATAGGTGAGTACCTTAGTTATAGTAGTTGGACAAGTATTGAAGAATTCTCAAGCTTGGTAGTAGAATCTATTGATAAAGGTATGGCATCACTTGTGGTAAGTACAGGTGCATTTGGCGGTCTTCTCCATGCAACGACATTGTGGGGATATGAAAAAGATAACACAACAGGCATGATCACAAAGATTTGGATTACCGACTCAGATGATATGCATCAAAGCGGCAATGGTGATCCTACGGTACAAAAATTGAACGAGTATTCCGTAACTTATTGCCATACGAATTATTCGAATAGAATCCAATTGGATGGACAACCTTATGGCAGCTTATTTGTAACAGGTCTTTATCCGGTCTCCGGATACGGATCAGCGAAATGATAATAAAAAAGACAGCTTTCGGGCTGTCTTTTTTTGACACTGACTGCTGACTGCTGATAGCTGACTGCTGACAGCTGATAGATCAAAGCTTTATAGAAAACTTCTTCAATCTTTCATCAAGCATATTCGCTGGAATGGTGTCGGCGATGTTCTTCGCTATGATATTCAGAAGTCTTTCCTTGACGTAGTCGTTTCTCACAACCAACGAAATCTCTCTGTTTGGCTCCGGATTTACGATTGGTCTGACATTCGCCTTTTGTTGCTCCGTCAGTAAGTCAATCTGTAATTCAGGAATGATGGTGTAACCTCCGTTAGTGTCGACGATTTTTATCAAAGTGTCGATGCTGCCGGCTTCGTATGTGGTGGAAAAACCAGAGTTGGATTCACACAAACGCATCACTTGATTGCGCAGACAATGTCCTTCTTTCAAAACCCAGAGATGCTCCGTAGGAATGTGATTCATCTCGTACTCCTTGATGATGTTATACAAAGGCTCGGTAGGAGAGACGTAAGCGAAGAATCTCTCATAATAAATAGGAATCTCCAAGAAGTTAGGATTGTTCAGTGGCGTCGCTAATAAAGCCATGTCGATTTCCGCCTTCTCCAACTGATTGATGATTTCTGCCGTCGTGATTTCCTTTACATGAAGATTGATGTTAGGATTTTTCTCTTGTAAGACATTAAACAGTTTCGGTAGAATATAAGGCGCGACAGTCGGAATTATTCCCAAGGTCACCTTGCCTGATTCCTGCTGCACTTCCGTAAGCGCGAGTTCTTTAAACTGTTTCGCGTTGTATAAAATCACCTTCGCCTGGTCGATGAGACGCGTTCCTATTTCCGTAGGTGCGATAGGCTGCGCCTTCCTGTCGAAGATGCTGATTTCAAGTTCTTGTTCTAACTTCTGTACCATCATGCTGAGCGTGGATTGCGTCACATGACATGATTCTGCTGCCTTCACGAAATGACGATATTTGTCAAGCGCTACGATGTATTCTAATTGTTGTAATGTCATATTTTTAAGTCTATAAGTCTATAAGTTAATAAGTCGATAAGTTTGGGCGGAGTATATTCAAAGTCTGTTGTCCGTTGTCCGTTGACTTTAATTGATAAAATCGATACAAAGATAGAAAATATCTGTTTGACAAATACATGTTTCTCGTATTATTTTTGCATCGTAAATGAACAAAGCCTGACGGCTGATGGTTAATGGCAAAAGGCTAATGGCTAAAGTTTACTTAAGGTTAAAATAAAAATATAAACAACAATTTAAAACAGTAAAACAATGGAAACAAACAACACAATAAACGTAATGCCAAGAATTGGCGACACAGCTCCAGCTTTCACAGCAAAAACAACACAAGGCGTAATCAACTTCCCATCAGATTATAAAGGCAGATGGAAAATATTGTTCAGCCACCCAGCCGACTTCACACCGGTATGTACTTCAGAATTCATGTCATTCGGCAAACTCGCTGATGAGTTTGAAAGACTCAACACTCAGTTGGTAGGACTTTCGGTCGATGGTTTGTACAGTCACATCGCATGGTTGCGTACCATCAAGGAAAAGATTGACTGGAAAGGAATGAAGAATATGGAAATCCAGTTCCCTCTTATTGAAGACATCACTATGGAAGTGGCTAAGAAATATGGTATGATTCAACCGGGAGAAAGTTCGACATCGGCGGTGCGTGCGGTCTTCTTCATCGACCCACAGGACAAAATTCGCACTATCATGTACTATCCGCTCGCACTCGGTCGTAACTTTGACGAAATCATGAGAGTCTTGGTAGCCTTGCAGACAGCGGATAACTTCGGCGTCGCGATGCCGGCCGACTGGCGTCCGGGTGATGAAGTAATCGTTCCTACGGCCGGCTCATGCGGTGTGGCTAAAGAAAGAATGCAAAGCTCTGAAGATGAGATGCACTGCTACGACTGGTTCTTCTGCACCAAGAAATTAAGCAAAGAAGAAGTTGAAAAGAAACTTGGTAAATAATAGGAATCTAAGGAACTTAAGTCCCTCAAGTCCCTAAATAATAACGATTATGAAAGCAATAAATATAACAAAAGAAGAATTCTTAAATAAAGTAATGGATTATGAAAGTAATCCTACAGAATGGAAATATAAAGGCGACAAACCTGCTATCATCGACTTCTATGCCTCATGGTGCGGACCGTGTAAGATGCTGGCGCCAGTGCTTGATGAACTCGCCCAAGAATATGACGGAAAGGTCTACATATATAAGGTGGATACCGAAGTGGAGGAGGAGTTGTCACAAGCATTCGGAATACGCTCAATACCGACGATGCTGTTCGTCCCGATGAACGGACAACCGATGATGACACAAGGCGCGCTGCCTAAAACGGAAATCGAGAAGATGATAGAACAAAGGCTGTTGAGCTAAGGCTATTGAACTTTATAAAAAAAGCAGACCACTAATTAGTAGTCTGCTTTTTGTTGTTACTGATAGCTAATAGCTAATAGTCAATGCTTATTTAGCAACGCTGATGCGTTTAACAGCAATGCCGTTTTCTGTTGCGATGCGTACCATATAGATACCAGCTTCGTATTGTGACATATTGATAATTTCGTTGTCTGAGTTGACGTTTCTGTCATAAACAACTTGTCCTAATACATTGCTGATAGTGATGCGTCTCATGTTTTCTGCTGTAATGTTGAGCATGTCTTTTGCAGGGTTTGGATAAACCATCATGCCTTTAACGCCGTTTTCGTCAATCTTAGTTACTTCAACAACGATGTAGTCTTCTTCAGGATTGCTGAATGACTTAGCAGGTTCTGACTCGCAAGTTTCTTCGCCGCGTTTGTAGACAGATGTCACTTGGTAGTAGTAAGTGCCTCTTTCAATTTCGTCGAAGTATCTTTGGTTTTTTGTAGTAGCGATTAATTCATAGTTGCTGTTGCTTTCACTGCGGTAGATGTTGTAGTGGTCTAAAACGCCGTTGTCGCCTCTGTTAGGTTCGTTAGAAACATAAGCTCTTAAGTACCATGAGAAGTCGAGGTCATAATTACTTGCGGCATATAAATCGTTCCATGTGTTTCCGTCGAAAGAGCACCATCTTCCGTTAGGGTTACCAGTGTTTTTAGTAACAGCTGCTGGGTATTTACCGTTGAGGTTTTTGATAATAATCCAGAGGTTACCTTCGTCGATGATTTGTACAGGTGCTGTAGTTTTGAGGTTCAAGTAATCGAAGCTTCCTGTGAATGAGAAGTCTTGTTGGTGGATTACGAAGTCTTGGTTAGGAGCGAAGTCGTTGCCGTAAGCTATCACTAATGTAGCGTCGCAGGCTTCAACGTCGAACAAACCGATTTCTGTAATGCTTGCTCCGACGTATTGTTCGATGTCTTTTGCAGGGAACATGATAGCCCATTGCATAGGATTGCCAGTACCGATACATGCGTCTTCAACGACAGCACCATCATCGTAGTGTATCCATTCTTTAGTGTATGGCCATACTAATGTTGCGCCGAATGTTCCGTCTTGGTTTAATGTTGTTTCTCCGTAGAGTCTTTGTGGAGCTGGGCATACCATTGGGTCTTTTGTCAATAATGTTTTTGTTAAAGGACATGACATTGCGTAGTATGATATGTCTTTTTTACCACCGTAAACAACTCTGATAGAATATTCAACTTGATCTTCATCTGCAGAGAAGGTGTCTGTGAATGTGTTTTCTTTTATTGGTGTTGGAGTGATGAGTTCTCCGTTACGATAGACGAATGTGCCGAGAGGTTCAAATGTTGTTTCTTCAGGGTCTTCTGTGACAGTTTCGTCTTTTTCGTCAACGAAAGCACGAATCATCCAAGTGCCGTACCAACCTTCTCCGAACCAGTTAGCATCATACCATAATGAACCATTGTCTGATCTCCAGCGGCTGTTAGGGTCGCCCATGTCTGCTGAGTAAGCTGCAGGATATGATGCTGAACCATATTCGTTTGAGAATTGAATCCAGATATTTTCTTTTCCGCTGATTGTGACAGGAGTGTCTAATTCAAGTTCAACGTAAGATTTCTTGCCTGTTGTTTCGTATGATTGTACGTAAACCATTGTGCCAGGAGCGTCATCGCCGCCAGTGTGGATACTGAATGCGCCTTTGTGAGCTGAGTAGTCGTAGACAGCGACTTTAGAGATAGTTCTCTTTGCATAGTCAACCATCAAGTCAGCTGGGAACATAATAGCCCAATAGATTTGTGTAGGTTGCATTGTTGAAGCATCGTAGTTGCCAGCAGCTGACTCACAAACACCGTTGTCGTAGTATAACCATTCGCCGCCTTCTCTGTTGCCTCTTGTCATGCCACTTGTCAAGCTGATGTTGTCAAGTTTGATCCAGAATTGGTCTGTACAGTTGAAGTGACGGAATGCGATATATAAAGCTTGGCCTGCATATTCGCTGAGGTCGATAGTTCTTTCAAACCATTGTCCTTGTGTTGATGATTCTTCAACTTCACCAGCTGTCAATGTTTCTTCAAAAATAATTGAGAAGTCTGCAGCGTCGTTATTGCTTTTTGCTGAGATAGCAACGCCGTAATGTTCTGCTGCATATTGTTTTGACTGAGCTGATATGCTGAATGTAAGTTTTGAATTTTCTGTGATAGTGTATTTTTGGTCAGAAACCAAGAAGTTGTTAGGATTGATTTTAGCTTCTGTTTGATTGTCGAATGATATTGAAGCTGCGCAGTATGAGTTGTTGATACCGAAGCCTTGGTTTGCAAATGATGAAGTGTTTTGCCAGTTGCGTAAGTCGCCGTCAGCATCGATTGTTGTCCAGCCTTCTAATGTTCCGTTGTTGAATGTTACTTCAAAGTCGTAAACTGGTTCAGGTTCGCCAACGAAAACAGGCATATCCCATGTGAGAACAGCATTGTTTTCTTCTTTAGTTGTTTTGAAGTTAACTGCATTAGCGAAGTCGCTGCATGCTGCATACTTCCAAGTGTATTCTAACATTACATATTGATCTTTAGGAAGGATTGTTACAGTGTATTCTTGTCCTTTGTCTAAAGATTCTGTATTGAATTGATATTGTTTTCCATCGAAGTTTTCTTCAACGATTTCGCCATCGAGGTAGATATCGAATGTTGTGTTAGTGCTTTCGTAATCCCACATTGCACATGCTGTTGGAGAAACGTAAAGTCCTTCAATCAATTCAGGCATTTTTTTCAAGATGCAACTTGTTGAGACTTCTTCGTAAACAGCGATGTCACCTTCGTAAGCGTAATATTTGTCTAATGTGACTGTGTATTTGTAATCACCTCTGCGAACTGCTGGGAATTGATATGAACCAGTAGCATCTACAGTGCCTTCGTATTGGTATTGAGTTTCGTTGACGTTTTTCAAAGTAACGACAGCACCTTCTGAAGAAGCATTGTCATCTGTAGCGACAGTGAATTTAACTGTTGTATTCATGTCTTTTTCGATGATGTTTGACCAAACTATTCTTGATGCTTTTGGAAGTGCTACGTCTGAAATTTGTGATTTGATGCTTACGTTGTCGATAGCAGTACCGAAGTTACCGTCTTTAAGGTCTTGGTGTACGAATGCGAGGTAGATAGTCTGACCTGAATAGTTAGAAAGGTCAATTGTTGTCTTTCTCCATTGGAGGTCTGATGTTTCTGTCCAAAGGTCTGTCCAAGGACCGTCGATTGATTCAGCGCATTTTACGAATAATGGGTCGCCGCTGCCGCCTAATTTTCCAGGAGAAGCATAGCTGAATTCAAGTTTTGGGTCTAATGCTTTTGACAAGTCGATAGCTGGTGTGATGAGGTAGAAGTCAGCGAGAGCGTAACCGCCGTATGAGAATGCTAACTTTTCACCAGCATCAGGATTGATGATGTTAGGAATAGCTGCTGTTACTTGCCATTTGCCAGAGACACCAGCTGAACTAGGGTCTGATAATGTTGACCATCCTTCTGGTAAGTTAGGATATTCTGCTGTTTCAAAACCTTCTTCAAAAATTGTTTCAGCTTCTGCTGTGCCGCGTGTTTCTTGTTCGTATAATGCAGCAACGCCCCATTGGTATTTGCCCCATTCAAGTTCGCTCCATTGTGGGTCGTTGTATGTCATTTCTGTTACGTTGTCGGCAATCATGACTGCTGAGCTAGTGTTGTTGTCCTTAGCTCTGTAGATTCTGTAACCAACTGGTTCTTTTGAATCTTCATCGATCCATGTCCATGAAACATTGACGTCGTTTTCATTTTCTGTAGCAACGAGGTTTTCTACTGTAGTGAGCATTCCGTCTGTCAATTTTACATTGTCGACCATGATAGTGCCTTGGTCGTCCATTGTGAAGTGAAGGATGCCGAGATATACTTCCTTGCCAGCTAAATATTCAAGTGAAATTTCAATCTTGTTCCATTCTGTTGGTGCTGCCAAAACTGTCTCATCTTGTAATGTGATGAATGACACGCCGTCTAAAGAATAAGCTACACCGATGCCGTGTTTTTCAAGTTCTTTCTCTGCTTTGACATCGAAAGTGATTTTTGATGTTGGATAAATAGCATATCTGCTTGTCGTTGAGAGAATGTTGTTTGGCTTTGCGTATTCTGATGACAATGAATAGAAATAGCCATCAGTGTGTCCGAGCCAGCATTGTCCGTCGTTGTCAACGTCGACAGTTTTCCAACCTTCGATAGAGCCGCCAGCGAAGTCGTAGGAAAATCTGCTTTTAACGTCGTCTGCTCTTAATGAAAATGGCATAAGACATACCATTAACAATAAACTAGTTAAAAATCTTTTCATATTGATAATAAATTAGTTAATAATAAATAATTTTAATTCTGAACAAAAAGTAGTTGTAAATTTATTAATCTACAAATATAGGATAAAATCATTAAGTCCTATTAAAAAAAAGAGGTAAAAATTGCATGATGATAAATGTTATTTTTGCTTGTAAATATGAATAAAAAAAGGTCGCTATATTTCATAGCAACCTTTTTAATAGTTAATAGTTAATGGTCAATTTATTCCTTCACGAATTTCTTGACAATTTCGCCGTTTTCAGTCATGACTTTCACGAAATAAATTCCGCTGTTCAAATCAGAAACATCTATTGCTGATTGCTGACCGCTGACCGCTGATTGCTGTTGGAGTCTTCCAAAAATATCATAAACTTCAACTATCTGAGTCAGTGTCTGAGTCTCAATATAAAGTCTGTCGTTGACAGGATTTGGATAGATGATGAATGTTGTGTTGATTTCTTCAATTGCATCATCGTCTTCAACGTCAGATGCGAGTCTGATGTCGACTGTGTATTCTGTCGATAATTCTCCTTCGATTAAGAAATAGTATGTGCCTGCAGGAAGTATCGCATTTTGAATACCAACGCCGTTGATTGAAGTGTTGGCTAACAAGATGTTGTCGATGATGAGACCTGTAGCTTCGTTGCCGTTGCAGTCGAAATGACGGAATCCGATGTAGACCTCTTGTCCGGCGTATTTTTCAAGTGATACCATAACATGGTTGAAACCTGTGTAGTTGATGGTTGTTTCCCAGACTACTTCCCAGTTGTTTTTGTCTGTAGAAACGACAACGCCGTAATGTTCTTTGTTATACATATTGCTAAGGTCGGCAGATCTTGCGTCCCATGACAATACTGATTTCTTTGAGATGGCGTATTTTTCAGCAGTGTGGATGTAGTTGTCTGGGTATAATGCGCCGTTCAGATAAGTGTTTGAATAAATTGCAATCGACTCGTCGGTTCCGCTGATATATGTGTTGTTAGGGTCGGTGAGAACCCAACCGTCTTTGTCGCTGTCTTTTTCAAAGACGTTCCATCCGTTAGGTTTGCCGTCGTTGAAGTCGAAAGAGAAGAGTGTCTCAGCGTTTTCATCTGGAGCAATCTCAGCTTTGTAGAAGTTGTTTTCACGAGGTCCGCCGTAGCCATCGAAACCTTCTTTGTATATTGTGAGACTTGCATTTTCAGCGTTGGCAAAGATGATTGCATCTTCTTCAAATACAGCTTTGTATACGATGTCGCCGAGTGGCACGGATGGTTGTTCTCCTTCAAGGAAATTATAGTTTTTGTAAGCTTCAAGTTTTGCTGTTTCTGTGAAAGGCAAGGTGATTTCTTCTGCTGTTTCCCAAACATCTTTTGCTTCAGGGAAATAAGCGTTTGCTGTCACATTGATAGTGTCTTTGCCTAAAGTGTGTTCAACGACAATCTGTCCGTTGATTTCGCCTTCGACATCTGATTCTCCATGTGTCACTTCTGTTGTGAAAGGCTGGTCGGCAGTGACGTCGACAGGTCTTGACAAGTCATAAACGATGAAGAAAGGATGTAATGATTTGATAGATAATACAGTGTATTCATCGCCTGTGGTTCCGAATTCTATTGTTGCTGGGTCCATCCATGCACCAGAAGGACGGTCGCCGAGGTCGATGTTTTTAGTGTAAGTGACAGGAGATGTCTCGCCGTCTCTGACTGTAGCGTTTAATGTCAATGATGCTGTCATAACGAGCAACATTAAGAAAGTGTAGAATTTTTTCATGATGATAAATTTTAGTTTGAAATACAATCACAAATTTAGTGAAAATAATTCATAATTCATAATGCAAAATGTATAATTTTTAAGCTATCAGCTATTAGCAGTCAGCGGTCAGCGGTCAGTAGAGACGTCACCCCTGTGGCGTCTCAACGGGTTTCTGGAATTGACGGATTTCTGGATTTGTGATTTTGCTTGGTTTTAATCGCCGCCAATGCGTTAGGGATTGGAGCGGCATCCTTTGCGAGCGTTTCGGGAACGAGTTTCGGGGACGGGGACGAGGTCACTGAGCCTGTCGAAGTGCCAGTCCATATTTTGAGTAAGCGAGACGAGAACGAAGCGAGCAAAGATATAGCGGAAAGCCCGACGGCTTTGCCGGAACGCCCAAATTAGCTATCAGCTATCAGCAGTCAGCGGTCAGCCATCAGCAGTTGAAAATTTGTAGGGACGTGATTTATCGCGTCTTAAAAAAGATGATTGAAATTACCAACCGCGCAAGCTTAAATCTGATGGTTTAGAGTTTTTTTGTGTGTATCACTTCATTTGTTTGACGGTCTTTAACCATGATTGTTAAGTTCTTACCATTTCCCCAGCACCAATCGAATTTTCTTTCTTTGTAGTCGGTGATTTTCTTTCCGTCGGGAGTATAAAATGCGCTCGTTGTTCCTTTATATATGGCAAAGCCCGCTCCGTTGAAACGTTGGTCTATGCCGTCAATTTCGCCGCATTCCAATTCCTTGTTGTTTTCTTCGTCGAGCAATACCAATCGCTTGTCTTTATTAAGAGCAAGTATGAATCTGTCGCCAATTGTAGATATTGTAACGATTTCGTAATCTTGGAATTGTTTCTTAAGTTGTGCTTTTCTTTCCTTGCAGGCAGTAAACGTTTCCTGAAACAAATATATCCAGTCAGGAAATGTAGTCAATATCTTTTCGTCCTCATCGTCATACATTGGTATGTCGTGGAATTCTTTTTTCCAGTCGTTGATGGTAAAGTCATTGTCGAACCACTCTTTCTTGCCGTAATTGTGGTTGTGGAAGCTGTTTTCAGCTCCCAGATAAACGGTGTCGGCATCGAGAGCCTCAGCGATGTCAAACATACGAGTTCTCCACCACATGCTTTCATGAAAATAAGACGTGTAGTTGATAGATGTATCTATTTCTATAAAACTGTTTCTTAGTCTGATACGTCCGAAATCATTAGGTAAGTCGATGCTATACTCTAATTCATCATCATAGCATGAGATATGAAATCCTTTAGTGAAATGCCAGCGTTCCTGTATTTTCTTAAGGATGGAATGAATTTCCGCAGTCGCTTTTTCGTGACAGTCCAGATCGTTGAAATCGTACGGTATTATTCCGTTCAAATATATTCCCATATTAAATTATTATTCTTACAAAAAAAAGTCAGCATTTTGCAACGCTGACTTCTTAAAATATTTTTACAGTTTTCTACTGATTTCCTTGATGGTGTATCCTTCGATGATGTCACCGACTTTGATGTCGTTGTATCCGTCGATGTTCAAACCGCATTCGAAACCAGCGCTGACTTCCTTGACGTCGTCTTTGTAGCGTTTCAATGAACCTAATGAACCTGTGTGGACTACGATGCCATCTCTGATGATACGAATCTTAGTCTGACGGTTGACTTTTCCGTCGAGGACCATACAACCTGCGATGCGACCGACCTTGCTGATGTTGAAGACTTCTCTGATCTCGATGTTACATGTAACAACTTCTTCGATTTCTGGAGCCAACATACCTTCGATAGCTGACTTGATTTCTTCGATAGCTGTGTAGATGATAGAGTAGAGGCGAATATCGATTTCTTCTTTCTCTGCAAGACGTCTTGCCTGAAGTGTAGGACGTACGTTGAAACCAACGATGATAGCATTTGATGCTGAAGCCAATAAGATATCAGATTCGCTGATAGCACCGACTGACTTGTGGATAACGTTGACCTGTACTTCTGGTGTTGAGAGTTTCAACAATGAGTCTGCCAAAGCTTCTGATGAACCGTCAACGTCGGCCTTAACGATGATGTTAAGTTCTTTGAAGTCGCCGATAGCGATACGTCTTCCGATTTCGTCCAAGGTGATGTGTTTTTGTGTACGCAAACCTTGTTCTCTTTGTAATTGTTGACGACGTGAAACGATTGACTTGACTTCTTTTTCATCATCAAAAACGTTGAAGTTGTCACCAGCTTGTGGAGCGCCGTTGAGACCTAACATCAACACTGGAGTTGAAGGACCTGCTGACTTGACAGATTTGTTTTGTTCGTTGAACATAGCCTTCACCTTGCCGTATGTTGTACCTGCGAGAACCATGTCGCCGACTTTAAGTGTTCCGTCTTGAACCATGATTTTTGCAACATAGCCGCGACCTTTGTCCAATGCAGACTCGATGATGGTACCTTTAGCGGCTTTCTTAGGATTTGCTTTGAGGTCTAAGAATTCAGCTTCCAATAAAACCTTGTCTAACAATTTGTCAACGTTGAGACCTTGTTTAGCTGAGATTTCTTGTGACTGATATTTACCGCCCCATTCTTCAACGAGGATATTCATTTGAGCTAACTCTAGATAAATCTTTTGTGTGTTAGCTGTAGGTTTATCTATTTTATTGATAGCGAAAACGATAGGAACGTTAGCTGCTTGAGCGTGGTTGATAGCTTCAACAGTTTGAGGCATAACGCTGTCGTCAGCTGCGATAACGATGATAGCGACGTCGGTCAAACTAGCACCACGAGCACGCATAGCTGTAAAGGCTTCGTGACCTGGAGTATCCAAGAATGAAATCTTCTTGCCTGATGCTGTTGTAACTTCGTAAGCACCAATATGTTGTGTGATACCACCAGCTTCACCAGCTGCTACGTTAGCATTACGGATGCTGTCCAAAAGTTTTGTCTTACCGTGGTCAACGTGACCCATGACAGTTACGATAGGAGCTCTTGGAATCAAGTCTTCTGGTCTGTCTTCTTCTTCGTTGCTTGACAATGCTTCTTGAACGTCGATGCTGATGAACTCAACTTTGAAACCGAATTCTTCTGCAACTAATGTCAAGATTTCTGCGTCGAGACGTTGGTTGATAGAAACGAAAACGCCTAAACTCATACATGTTGAAATGACCTTTGTGACAGGAATGTTCATCATGTTAGCCAACTCGTTTGCAGTAACAAACTCAGTGACTTTGAGGATTTTCTTTTCTTCCATTTCGTGGAGTCTTTCTTCCTCCATCTCGTTTGCTATGTTGTGACGTTTTTCGCGACGGTGTTTTGAAGTCTTTGACTTGCCAAGAGGTGACAAACGTGCCAAAGTCTCCTTGATTTGTTTTTGGATTTCTTCGTCTGAAAGCTCAACTTTTTCTTCAACAACAGGTTTGACAGGTTTCTTGAACTTGTCGTTCTTGCGTTTGTCGTTGTTACGGTTGTCGTTAGGTTTAGCGCCGCCTTGCTTGTTATTGTTGTTAGCGTTATTCTTGTTGGCGTTGTTGTTGCCTTTATTGTTATTACCGTTGTTATTGTTGTTATTGCCTTCGCTGTTGGCTACGCTGCCTTCAGCGCCAATACGTTTACGCTTTTTCTTCTTGTCTTTGTTGAAACCTTTGTTGTCGTCGCCAGATGTAGCAACAGGTTGTTTTGCCTTAGGCTTACGTTCAGATGGAAGCTCGATTTTGTCGAGAATCTTTGGACCTTCCAACTTCTTGACCTGAGTAGGGATGAAGTTGACAGGTTTTTGTTCCTGACTTTGAGTCTGAGTCTGAGTCTGAACAGTATTCTGATTTTGAACAGCAGGCTTTACTTGTTGTCTGTTGTCCGTTGTCTGTTGTCTGTTGACAGTTGACTGTTGTTTGTTATCTTTTTTGTCCTTAGATTTTTTGTCTTCTAATGGGATTTTACCCACTACATTAATATGTATGCCGCTATTATTTTTCTTGTCCGAATTATTTGTGATTTCTTTTTTAGGTTCTGTTGTAACAGGTTTTGCAACTTCTTCAACCTTCTTAGGTTCTGCAACAACATCCTTAACTTCTGTAGCTTTAGGTGCTTCTACAGGAGTTTCAGTTTTTTTAGTTTCTGTTACTTCAACTTTTGGAGCAACGACTTCCTCAACTTTAGGTTCAGCTTTAGGTTCAACCTTAGTCTCGACTTTAGGTTCTTCCTTAGTCTTGACTTCTTGAGGTTTTTCTTCTTTCTTTTCAACAGGTTTTTCAGCAGAAACTTTCTTCTGTTTGTCTTCAGTTACGCCGTTGAAACGGATTCTAACTTCTTCATCTTCAAAGTCGTTGTTAGCGTCTTCATTTTTTCTTGCAGATTCAATGGTGATGCTTTTGCCTTTATAGCTGAAGTCGCCGAGTTGGTCGGCATTTTTCTTTACTTCTTTTTCGCCTTGATATTCTTTAACGAGGAGGGCATACATTTCCCCGGTAAGTTTTGTGTTAGGCGATGATTCTACTTTATGGCCTTTCTTGCCAAGGAATTCAACGATCATAGTTGGGCTGATATTGAATTCTTTAGCGGCTTTCGATAATCTGATGTTATTCTTTAAATCTTCGGACATATTTTTTTTATGTTAATTCTTAAATAATTTTATTGGTCGTCGTCTTCAAATTCAGCTTTGAAAATGTCGAGTATTTCGACTACTGTCTCGATTTCGAGGTCAGCACGTGTAGCGATTTCTTCTGCAGTGTAAGCCAATACTGACTTAGCAGTGTCGCAACCCATGTTTCTCAAGCTGTCGATGATCCATTCATCGATTTCGTCAACGAATTCTTTAAGATCGACGTCGTCTTCCATTTCAGCTTCTTCAGTGTTACGATAAACGTCGATTTCGTAGCCTGTCAACTTACCAGCTAACTTGATGTTGTAACCGCCTTTACCGATAGCCAAGCTGACTTGGTCATTTTCCATATAAACTTCAGCTACTTTCTTAGCGTCGTCGAGGACGATAGAAGAAATCTTAGCTGGACTTAAAGCTCTTGTTATGAATAAGTCGGCTTTTGTTGTGTAGTTGATAACGTCGATGTTTTCGTTGCGAAGTTCTCTTACAAGTCGGATCGTAGCCATGTCGTTCTGTGTGCCAAG
>JAZOSA010000003.1:0-14525 GCA_045656905.1 Bacteroidales bacterium | reverse complement strand
TTCACGGATTTAAAATGGAAATCGTCAGAAGAGGCGAACATTACGACTACCTCGCGAGAATTACTAGAAAGAACTAAGGCTTTTGAACTAAGAGCCAAGAACTAAGAGCCAAGAACTAAGAACCAAAAACCAAAAACTATAAACTATAAACTCTGAACTCTGAACACAGACACTGACCGCTGACTTTCAATTTTCAATTTTCAACTACTGATTGCTGATAGCTAATCTGGGCGTTCCGGCAAAGCCGTCGGGCTTTCCGCTATATCTTTGCTCGCTTTTTGTTTTCTCCTCACTCAAAAAAATCCGTTGTCTGTTGACCGTTGTCTGTTGTCTTAAAATGCTCGCAAAGGATGCCGCTTCAATCCCTAACGCTTTGGGCGATGAGCAATGAATCGCGAGCAAAGAACAATGTCGCTGAACCGTAATCGTAGGGACGTGATTTATCGCGTCCATAAACGTTCGGAATGATTATAATTATGCATTATGAATTATGCATTATGAATTAAAAAAAGCGTTGCTTTTGCTAAAGTGTGATATTTTTAGGGATAAAATCTTGCTTTTTTGTTTAAAATAATAAGAAATATTTCTCTAAAATAATGAAAATATTGTTGCAACTTGTTGATATAAATAAAATTAAGAAAAATAAAAAATATTTTTAAAAAAGTGTTGCGCGTAATGGAAAAGTTCCTATCTTTGCACCCGTAAACGAAAGGTTCTTACACAGAATGGAAGCTTAGCTCAGTTGGTTTAGAGCACCTGCCTTACAAGCAGGGGGTCGCTGGTTCGACCCCAGCAGTTTCCACAAAACGCCTCGGATTTCTGAGGCGTTTTTTTTTTATCCGTACGGCGTTACCATTCCTTTCTCCGTACGGCGTTGCCATGACGTTGTATCTGTTGGAGCCTTTCAGGCTATTTTGTTTGGAATTTCAACGATTATTTGTATAAAAAAAAGAGACGCTACATATTAGTAACGTCTCATAACTTATAGTCTCATTGTCTTATAGACTTATAGTCTTATAGTCTTATTTCTTAATATTTGGTAATTCCAATCCGTAACCTTTTTTCTTGTCTTCGCGTTTGAGCCATAATCCGAAGAATAAAGCGAGAACGCCGAATGAAGAGAAGATAATCATTGGCATTGTGTAGCCGCCTGTTGCGTCGAGGACTTTACCAATGATAACAGGAACGAGGAGGAGGCCCCAGTTTTGAATCCAGAAGATTACGCAGTATGCTGAACCAAGGATGCGTTCGTCGATGATTTTTGGTACTGATGGCCATAAAGCTGCAGGTACCAATGAGAATGAAACACCGAGGATAGCGATGATTGCGATAGCTAATCCCTTAGATGGGAATGCTGGAAGTAAGAATGCGAAACTGAGGTGACATGCAATCATGATGATTGAACCGATCATAAGCATTGATGCAGCTTTACCTTTGTTGTCGATGAAACCACCAAGGAAAGGAGTGAGAATCATAGCGAGGATTGGGAAGCAGCTGAAGAGCTGTGCACCGTTTTCAATGCCTAAAGTTTGGTTGAGGAAGTCTGGAGCATATCTTTGGAATGGGAAGATAGCTGAGTAATATAATACGCATAAGAGAGCTACCAACCAGAACATTTTGCTTGTGAAGATTTTGCCTAAGTCGCTGAACTTGAATTCTTCTTCAGAACTTTCTTCTGTGACTTCACCTGCTGCTGTGAGTTCTTTGTCTAACTTACGATCCATAAATACGAATACGGTGTAGAATATAAGGCCGATGCAGAGTAATACTGCGCCGAATGCTACAGGTGCTGAGATTACGTTGTTGAATTTGTCATATACGAATGGTGATAACCACATTGCTGCGAAAACACCAAGACGTGCGATTGACATTTCCAATCCCATTGCCATAGCCATTTCTTTGCCTTTGAACCATTTAGCGATGGCTTTTGATACTGTTGTACCTGCCATTTCGCAACCGCAACCGAAAATCATGAAACCGAAGCAAGCGAGTTTTGCTGTTGCAGGAAGAGCAACCCACCATGAGTTGAGCCATGCTTCAAATCCACTGCCGATGAAAAGGTCGCTGACAGCATAGAATTTAATGCCAGCACCGATAACCATGAGTGATGCTGATAAAAGACCTGTGAAACGGATACCCATCTTGTCGAGGATGATACCTGCGAAGATGAGGAAGAGGCAGAATACGTTGAGGAAGTATTCTGACGCTGCATAAGTTCCGAATGTTGTGCTGTCCCAATGGAGTGATGTTTCTAACGCGTTCTTCAATGGTGAAAGGAAGTCGACGAACATATAAGCGAAGAACATCATCATTGCGATGAGTAACAAAGCCGACCAGCGAGCAATAGCTGAATCGCGTAATGTTTGAAGTTTTTCTGTCATAAAAATATTTGTTTTAAAAATTATTATCATTGAGCGGTCAGCCGTCAGCAATCAGCCGTCAGTACTATTTTACTGATAGCTGACCGCTGATTGCTGATAGCTAAAATTATTTCACTGGAAGTTGAACTACTTCTTTCAAATCACCGTTGAGGATTTGTTTAGCGAAATCGGCGACTGATTCAACAGTAACACCTTTGATGATGTTTTCGTATTCTGTTACATAGTCGATGCCTTCTCTTTCTAATGAACTGATAGCGCTTGTCCAGAAGCTGTTTTCTTGAAGTTGTTCAACTCTCTTCTTGAGTTTGTTTTCAAGGACTTTGTTGAGGTTTTCTTGACTTGGACCGTTTTCTGCCATGTCTTTGAGACCTGCTTTAGCGATGTCCATCAATGTTGCATAAACTTCGTCGTTAGTGTCGAAAGCGATGTAGAACATGAATTCTTCTGTAGGTCTGTTGTTTACTTGACCCATGACGCCAACGCCGTATGTTCCGCCTTGTTCTTCACGGATTGATTTTGTGTAAACGATGTCGAGAACGTCTGAAAGAACACCCATATAAATGTTGTTATAGAGGTTGTATTCCATGTCGCCAGTGTAGATCATATAGACAGAAGTCTTAGGATCTTGCATTTCTTTTCTGTAATGTGCTGCGTAGTCACCGTCAGTAACTTCAAGGCCGATGTTGTTCCAGTTTTCTTTACGTTTGTTTTTCTTCAAAGAACCTAAGTATTGTTCAACGAGTGGTTTGAATGTTTCAACGTCGATGTTACCAACGAATGTGAATACGAAGTTGTTAGGGTCTGCGAAACGGTCTTTGTACATTTCCATCGCCTTAGCGTAGTCTACTTTGTCGAAGTCTTCAACTTTCATTCTCAAACGTAATGGGTGGTCGTTGTATAATACCTTTGTCAATGTGTCTGAGAATGTGAGGTTAGGATTTAACTCCATGTTTTTCAACATAGCTTTTGTACGTTCCATTGTTGATTGGAATGCTTCTTCGTCAGCGCGTGGAGCTGTGAAGTATAAGTATGTGAGTTGTAACATTGTTTCCAAGTCTTTAGGTGAACATGATCCGCTCATGCCTTCTGAGTATGTGTAGATGCTTGGATAAACGCTAGCTTTTTTACCTGCGAGGACTTTTGGAAGGTCGATTGCGCTGAATTCACCGACGCCGCCTAAAGTGATGATGTCACCTAAGTTTTGGAGTGTGTATGGGTCGTCTTGTGGAAGAGCTGACAAACCGCCTTCGCTGTATGCACTCATTCTGATTTCGTCGTCTTTGAAAGTTGTTTGTTTGAAGATGACTTTCATGCCGTTGCTGAGAATCCATTCTGTTGTGCCGAAAGTTTCGTTGAATGTTTCTTTCTTAACTTTGCCAGCTTTAGGGAGCTTAGCGATCATAGGGCCTTCGAAAACTTCTTCTTCGTAAGCTTCAACTTCCATAGCGTAAGCTTTGTTGTACATTGCTAACAATTCTTCTTCTGTTGGAAGTGTTTCGCCTTCTTTTTGAGGAGCTGTCAATGTGATGACGAGGTTGTCTTCTCTGATGAGTTGAGCTGCAAACTGATTGATAGCTTCTAATGGAAGGTTAGGAATAACTTGTTGGTATAATTGATATTCTGTTTCAATGTCCATCATTGGTTCATTGTGTAAGAAGTGTTGTAAACAAGCATCAACGTGTTTTTCATTTTCAGTGTTGTTTCTTTCATTGTATGCGCTTTCAACTCTCTTCATGAAGTCAGCTTTAGCTCTTTCATATTCTGAAGCAGTGAAGCCATGTTGTTGCATACGTTTGTTTTCTACTACTAAAGCTGTGAGAGCTTCTTCGATGCTAGCGATGTCTTTTGGCACAGCGTAGCTTGTCCAAGCAGCTTTTGTTGGAGCTAAATAGTAATCGCCGAAGTAGCTGTAACCACCAACGAATGGAGGATTAGGTTTTTGTGTAAGTTCTTGTAATCTGTTGATTTGCATTTGAGAAATCAAGTTGAGAACATATTGTGACATCCAATAGTCTGGAGATTGTTTGTATGCATCTGGAGTAACATCGTGTTTGTAGAATATTTGTAAGCTTGTTGATGTTAATTCAGGGTCAGAAGCGATAGCTACGATAGGTTCTGCGTTGTCAGCGATAGGGAAGATTGTTCTTTCTGCTGGGTTGACTGGAGCTGGGATGTCGGCGAACATTTCTTTGATGCGAGCTTCGATTGCGTCGACGTCGATGTCACCAACGATAATCAAACCTTGGAGGTCTGGACGATACCATTTGTTGTAGTAGTCGCGGAGTTCTTGGTATGTGAAGTTAGCGATAACTTCTCTTGTTCCGATAGGAAGACGTGCGCCGTAAGGGCTGTTAGGATACATTTTTGGGAATAATGTTTCTTGTGCGCGTCTGTTTGCGCCGCCTGTTGTACGTTCTTCTTCGAGGATAACGCCACGTTCATTGTCGATTTCTTCTTCTTCAAGAGCGATGAAACTTGACCAATCGTGGAGGATGAGGAGACATGTGTCAACTAAACCTGGGAGGTCTGTCTGTACGTTTGTCACCATGTAAACTGTTTCGTCAATTGCTGTGTAAGCATTGAGGTTTTCTCCGAATTTAACACCTCTGCTTTGGAGGTAGTTTCTCAATGTCATTCCTGGAAGGTTTGTTGTTCCGTTGAATGCCATGTGTTCGAGGAAGTGGGCGAGACCACGTTGGTTTTCTTCTTCTAATACTGAACCAACTTTCTGTGCGATGTAGAAGTCAGCTCTGTTGTCTGGTTTTTCATTGTGACGGATGTAGTATGTCAATCCGTTTTCCAATTTTCCGTATCTTACGTTAGGGTCCATTGGAAGTTGTGCAAAGCTATTGAGGCCGAACATTACGACCATCAATAATGATAATAAGTGCTTTTTCATAAGTTATTATTTAAGTTGATTTTTATTTTAATATAAATGAACTACATATTTTTCTACAAAGAAAGGCTCTGCAAACCATTTTGTTATGGATGTTGATTTGCGTTTCCAGTTTTTAGGAACTTCACGTAATTCTTGGTCAATGTCGCCGCCTTTAAGATATAATATGCCGCCTGCCTCAATGTCGTTGTGAATGCGTAATTTGTTGCCGACCCAACCTGCTATTTCAGGAAGTCTTGTCACTCCGCGACTTGTAATGACGTCGAATTTGTCGTTTATTTTCTCGACTCTCTCTTGAACTGCTGTTACGTTTGTCAGTCCTAAAGATTCAGCAACAGCTTGAACTACTTTGATTTTCTTGCCAATGCTGTCAACTAGCATGAAGTTTGTCTGTGGAAACATTATTGCCAAAGGAATCCCTGGAAAACCGCCGCCAGTGCCGACGTCCATTACTTTCATGCCTGGTAATAATGTGAAATATTTTGCAATTGCTAATGAATGCAAGACGTGATGTTCGTAGAAACTATCCATGTCTTTGCGTGAAATAACGTTTATTTTGCTATTCCAATCTTCATACAATGGTTGTAAGGATTGAAATTGATTTAGTTGATTTTCAGTTATTTCTGGAAAATATTTTTTAACAATAGTGTAATCCATACAAATTAATATATTAATTAGGCAAAGATAAAAAAAATGCTCAAATGTTATGAAAAAATAATTGGTAAAAATGAACATTTATAATGTTTTAGATGAAATAAAGTATGTAATAATGCGTTATTTTTATATTTTTGCCGAAAATTATGAGAATTAAGTCGTTTGCATATTTTATCTTGCTGAGTGCTATATTTTTATGGCATGATGTGACGTATTCTCAGACCAAATCTCAAGATGGTTTGGATTACATAGAAAAGTATCATAAAATCGCGATGAGGGAGATGCAGGAATATAAGATTCCGGCGTCTATCACATTGGCTCAAGGTATTTTGGAATCAGGCAACGGCAAGAGCGAACTGGCAAAGAAGTCTAATAATCATTTCGGAATAAAATGTCATAAAAACTGGACTGGCAAGCGTACTTACCACGATGACGATGAAAAAGGTGAATGCTTCCGCGTTTATGACGACCCCGCACAATCATATAGAGATCATTCGCTTTTCCTGACAAACGGACAACGCTATGCTTTCTTGTTTGATTTGGAAATAACCGACTATAAAGGATGGGCGAAAGGTCTCAAACAAGCAGGCTATGCTACATTGCCGGTTTATGCTAACGTGTTGATTAACTTGATTGAAACATACGACCTTACGCAATATGACCAAATGGCGTTGAAAGGTCCTAAAATTGATCTTAAGGAAAATAATGCGAAAGACAAAGTCGCTGATAATAAAAAAGATAAGGATAAAGATAAAAAGTCTGTTTCAGATATACGAAGTCCTTATATGCTCAATGAAGCAGAAGTTGTTGATAAACTTTTTGACGGTCGTTATGTGCGTGAAAATAATGGCGTCAAGTTTATTTATGCTAAGGAAGGCGATGATGTTTATAAACTCGCCCATGGAATGGAAATTTATGATTATCAGTTGATAAAATATAACAACCTTGGCAAGCGCAGGACATTCTCTGAAAACGAGGTCATTTATATAGAACCAAAGAAAAACAAGGCTTCAAAAAAATATAAGTATCATACAATACAAAAAGGCGAGACCTTGTCGTATGTCTCTCGCCTTTATGCCGTTAAACTCAAGTCTATATTCAAAATGAATGACATGGATGAAAATACAGTCCTGCAAATCGGTGATAAAATTCGATTGAGGTAACTCCTAACTCCTAACTCCAAACTCCAAACTAACAAACGCCACAAGGGTGACGTCTCTACAGTTCTTCTTTTAAGAATTTCGCCGTAAATCCTTTTCCTTTTTTGACGATGCTTTCTGGGGTTCCTTCACCGATGATGGTGCCGCCTTTGTCGCCTCCGTCAGGACCGACGTCGATGATGTGGTCGGCGAGTTTTATTACATCTAAATTATGTTCGATGATGAGAACGGTGTTTCCTTTGTCAACCAATTTGTTAAGTACTTCCATCAAAACTTTTATGTCTTCGAAATGAAGTCCTGTCGTTGGTTCGTCTAAGATGTAAAGCGTCTTTCCAGTGTCTTTCTTTGATAGTTCGGCTGCTAATTTAACACGTTGAGCCTCGCCTCCGGATAGCGTCGTTGAAGCTTGTCCTAATGTAAGATATCCTAATCCGACTTCTTCTAAAGTTCTGATTTTCTGTGTTATGCTTGGTATGCTCTCAAAGAATACAAGTGCTTCGCTGATTGTTAAATTCAACACATCATTGATGGATTTTCCTTTGTAACGCACTTCCAATGTTTCTCTGTTGTAGCGTTTGCCTTGGCATGTCTCGCATAAGACTTGTACGTCAGGCAAGAAATTCATTTCGATGACGCGTAGTCCTGCGCCGCAGCAAGTCTCACATCGTCCGCCTTTTACGTTGAAAGAGAAACGTCCGGCCTTGTATCCTCTGATCTTTGACTCTGGCAATTCCCCGTATAATTTTCTTATGTCGTCGAAGACTTTTGTGTATGTCGCTGGATTAGAACGAGGTGTTCTTCCAATAGGTGCTTGGTCTATTTCAATGACTTTGTCGATGAATTCCAGGCCTTCGATTGAGTCGTATGGAAGCGGTTCTTTTACAGAACGATAGAAATGTTTGCTCAAGATAGGGTAGAGCGTCTCGTTAATAAGACTTGATTTTCCTGAACCGGAAACTCCTGTTACGCAAGTCATTACTCCCAAAGGCAGCTTCAATGTTGCGTTCTTTAGGTTGTGACCTTTTGCTCCTTTTAATATGATGTATTCGTCGTTACGTGCTTTGCGTCTTTTCTTTGGAACTTCGATGGTTTTCTTTCCGTTGAGATAGTCGCAGGTGAGGCTTTTGCCTTTCTTGACTTCTTTTGGCGTTCCTTCAAAAGTGACTTCGCCTCCGTGTTTGCCAGCTCCAGGGCCGATGTCAACTATATAATCTGCTGCCATCATGGTGTCTTTGTCGTGTTCGACGACGATGATGGAGTTGCCGATGTCGCGTAATTCTTTTAATGATTCTATAAGTCGTTGGTTGTCACGTTGGTGTAACCCGATGCTTGGTTCGTCTAAGATATAAAGAATTCCTGTCAGCAGCGATCCTATCTGAGTCGCAAGTCGTATGCGTTGCGCCTCGCCTCCGGAAAGTGTTTTTGCGGGACGATTTAAATTCAAATAATCAATGCCGACATTCAAAAGAAAATCAATGCGTTTCTTGATTTCTGCCAAGACATCTGTCGCGATTTCCTTTTGTTTTTTATTAAGATATTTTGGTAATTCCTCGAACCATTTTGCGAGGTTCACGATGTTCATCTCGGCAAGTTCGGAGATGTTTTTGTCGTTTATCTTGAAATATAAGGATTCTTTTTTAAGACGTGCGCCATGACATTCAGGGCATTCTGTTTCGTTCATAAAGCTTGTCGCCCAACGTTTTATGGCAGGGGAAGCGTTCTCGTCGTTTTGTTCAAGGATGAAATTGATGATTCCGTCGAATGTCGCAGTGAATGTCGACATTGTTCCGTATAATTCTTTCGTTACGGTAAATCCATCGCTGCTGCCATAAAGAATTGCGTTCAATGCCTCTTCGGAAAGTTCTTTCAATGGAGTGTCTAAAGTGAATCCGTAATGAAGTCCTAATGTCTCCAACTGATTGAAAATCCAAGAGTTCTTGTATTCGCCGATAGGAGAGAGTCCGCCTTTTTTTATGCTTTTCTCCATATCTGGAATTATCTTGTTCATGTCGATGACTGTGACTTCGCCGAGTCCGTTGCATTTCGGACAGGCACCGTAAGGGGAGTTGAAAGAGAATGTGTTAGGTTCCGGGTCTTGATATGAAAGTCCGGTCGTCGGACACATGAGCAGACGACTGAAATAACGGACGTCGCTTTGTCCTTCTTCCAAAATGAAAAGCAGTCCTTTGCCGTGCTTGAATGAGAGTTCAATGGCTTTAGCGATTCTGCTTTTGTCTTCACCGACTAAAAGTCTGTCAATAACGATTTCAATGTCATGGACTTTATAGCGGTCGACCTGCATTCCGTAGTTCAGTTCTTTTATCTCGCCGTCGATACGGACTCTTAAAAATCCTTGTTGTCGTATGTTTTCAAAAAGCTCGCGGTAATGACCTTTACGTCCTCTTACCACTGGAGCTAAAATGTTTATTTTCTTGTTTTTATAAATCTTGGTTATTGTGTCACAAATCTGTTCTTCTGAATAGCGAACCATTTTTTCACCTGTGTTATAGGAAAAAGGTTCTGCTGCTCTTGCATACAGAAGACGCAGATAATCATATATTTCTGTTATCGTTCCTACTGTAGAACGTGGGTTTTTATTGACGGATTTTTGCTCAATGGAAATGACAGGACTTAATCCTTTTATGTCGTCAACTTGCGGGCGTTCCATGCCGCCGATGAACTGACGTGCGTAAGACGACAACGATTCCATATAACGTCTTTGACCTTCTGCATAAATGGTTTGAAACGCTAATGACGATTTGCCGCTGCCGCTAAGTCCTGTGATGACAACGAGTTTGTCGCGCGGAATTTTAAGGCTTATATCTTTGAGATTGTTTTCTTTAGCACCGTAAATCTCTAAGAATTCTTCTTCAGATATATTATTTCTTTCGATGTCCTTCATTTTTAAATTTCGTTGTTGTTAACTAAAGAGTCGTTGCACAGAAATTCGTCGTTGCCAATCAGGTTCATTATGTGTCCGTGAGTTATATTGAAAGGTTCTTTAGGAATTTTTATCTCATAAACTTTTCCTTCTTTGACGTTTAATGAATTGCTTCTTAACCAAGGATTGAAAACTTTCAATAATTTATATGTGATGTCGTGTTCTTTCGCAAAATCTGCTAAGTTGTCAATGCTCTTGTCAACGGTCACGGTTTTATATTTGTAAGGTTCGTATGTTTGAGAGATATAGAACCCGTGTTTTTCAGGATTTTCTAAGATGGTTTTTATGGCAAGTATACGGAAGACGTAACGTTCTGTTTCTTCAGACATTAACAGGTCGTAATAAGAACTTGCGCCTTGTTCTTTCATAAATTTGGATACTCTTGAAGATCCGGCGTTGTATGCTGCTGCCGTTAATGTCCAGCTGCCGAATCTATCGTAGGCCTTGTGAAAATATTCGCATGCGGCTTTTGTCTCCAACTCGACATTATATCGCATGTCGACTTCCTTGCTGATTTCAAGACCGAATTCTTCTGCAGTGCCTTTCATAAACTGCCAGAATCCTGTGGCTCCAGCGGGTGAGACTGCATTGCTCAAATAACTCTCAATGACGCAGAGATACTTGAAGTCGTCTGGAATCCCGTTCTCTTTCAAAATAGGTTCAATGACAGGAAACCAGCGTTTTGAACGTTTTAGTTGCAACATGGTGTTGCTGTGAAAATATGTGTTTGATAAAAGCTCTCTTTCGTAGCGTTCTCTTATGTTGAACATCTCCAACGGAACTCTTTCGCCGGCAAAATAAATGTCGTCGCAAAACTCAATGTCGTGACTTTGTATCACAATGTGATCTAAAGATGGTCGTTTGTTGGCTGTTCTTATGGCAATGATGCTCATGGTTAATGCAAAAACAACCATAAGTACCAATGAGGATATTGCTATTGTTAGGAGAACTTTTGTGTTTTTCATATTTTAATTTCTAGTATGCTTGTCTATATAAAAGGTGTTTCAAAATTTTTGAATAATGGAGAAATTTTATCTTTTTCAGAAAGAATAGGGTTTTCAATATTCCATTCAATATTGATATCTGGGTCGTTCCACAAAATGCTTCCTTCTGATTCCTTATTATATACGTTGGTACATTTGTAAGCAAAAATCGTGTCGTCTTCCAAAGTCACGAAACCGTGAGCGAATCCTTCTGGAATCCAGAATTGAAGCTTGTTTTCTTCTGTTAAGACAACGGACTCCCATTTGCCGTAAGTAGGTGAATCTTTGCGTAAGTCGACGGCGACATCCATGACTGTGCCTTTTGTCACTCTGACGAGTTTGCCTTGCGCGTAAGGCGGTTTCTGAAAATGCAAACCACGCAACACGCCTTTCGCCGATTTTGACTCGTTGTCTTGGACAAAATCCATAGTAAGACCAGCCTTCGCAAAACGCTCTTTGTTATAAGTCTCAAAGAAATAACCTCTGTCGTCTTTGAAAACATCAGGTTTTATTATCAAAAGACCTTCTATTGAAGTTTTTATTATCTCCATGATTTTTGGCTTTGAGCTTTGAGCTTTGAGCCTTGGGCCTTGAGTTTTTGCTCATTGCCCATAGCTCATAGCTCATAGCAAAATGATTTATGTCTTGAGACGCATCAATGTGTGTTTATTTTATAGGAAACATTGACACGTCTCTACATTATTTTTGTTATAGATTATGCATTATAAATTATGCATTATGAATTGAATCAAAGGTGTACCACTTCATCGTGTGCTGCAGCTGCTGCTTCCATCATTGCTTCCGACATTGTTGGGTGAGGGAAGATGGTGTTGATGATGTCGCGGCCTTTTGCGCCTAACTCGCGTCCGAGAACTGCTGTAGCGACCATTTCTGTTACGTTGTCGCCAACCATGTGGCAGCCGAGCCATTCGTCGTTAGCAGCATTGAAGACGACTTTGATGAAACCGTCTCTGTTGCCAGATGCTGTTGCCTTGCCAGAAGCTGTGAATGGGAATTTGCCGACTTTCACTTCATAACCAGCAGCGATAGCTTTTGCTTCGGTAAGACCTACTGATGCTACTTCAGGAGTGATGTATGTACATCCAGGGATGTTGTTGTAATTCAATTTTTCTGGTTCTAAGCCGCAGATTTTTTCAACGCAGATGATAGCTTCGTGTGATGCCTTGTGTGCCAATGCTGGTCCGTGAACGATGTCGCCGATAGCGTAAACGCCTTCAACGTTAGTTCTGTAATAATCGTCAACGATGACTTTGCCTCTTTCTGTTGCGATGCCGAGTTCTTCGAGACCGAGGTTTTCGAGGTTGGTCTGTACGCCGACAGCTGAGAGAACGATGTCAGCTTCAACGACTTTAGGTCCTTTTTTAGTTTCGATTGTACAAACGCATTTTTCACCTGTTGTGTCGACGTTTGTCACTGATGACTCTGTCATGACAGTCATCTTCAATTTCTTGAAGCAGCGTTCTACTTGTTTTGAAACTTCTTCGTCTTCAACAGGAAGGATGTTTGGCATGAATTCTACTAATGTGACTTTCACGCCCATTGATGTGAAGAAGAATGCGAATTCTGAACCTATCGCGCCTGAACCAACAACCACCATTGTTTCTGGAAGTTTGTCTAAAACTAAAGCTTGACGGTAGCTGATGATTTTTTCACCATCGATAGGGAGAGCTGGAAGTTGACGAACTCTACATCCTGTTGCGAGGATGATGTGTTCTGCTTCGTATACTGTTTCAACGCCTTCTGCATCAACAACCTTGACTTTCTTGTCAGCTGTCAATGAACCTAAACCAGCGATGAGTTCTACATTATTTTTCTTGAAAAGATATTGAACGCCTTTGCTCATGTTATCTGCAACGCCACGGCTGCGACGAACAACAGCTTCCATGTCGGCTTTCACTTCGCCTTCAACGTTGATGCCGTAGTTTTCGGCATGTTTCATATATGTGTAAACTTGCGCGCTCTTCAATAAGGCTTTTGTTGGAATGCAACCCCAGTTCAAACATGTTCCGCCGATTTCTGATTTTTCAACGACAGCAACTTTTTTGCCTAATTGTGAAGCTCTGATAGCAGCGACATAACCGCCTGGACCACTGCCTATTACTATAACATCGTAATTCATGATAATTGTATTTTTGTGTTAATAATTAGCGTTTTAAAAAATGAATTTGCAATCTGCGAAGATAATAAAAATATTGATAAAAATGTTGCGCTATACATATTTATTTTGTAGATGTTTTCCATTAATCATTCCTAACTCCTCAATCCCTCAATCCCTCATACCCTCAGTTCCTCAATTCCTCAGCATCTCATCTTTAGTCCTTAGACTTTTGTCATTAGTCCTATTGGGGCGTTCCGGCAAAGCCGTCGGGCTTTTCGCTATATCTTTGCTCGTAGCCTCGCAAAGGATGCCGCTTCAATCCCTAACGCTTGGGGCTGCGAGCAATGAACTGCGAGCCAAGAACAAGCTGCCTGAGCTTGTCGAAGGCTTCGACAGGCCCAAAGCTCATAGCTCATAGCTCAATGCAAAAAGAAATTAACATCATTTCTTAATTTTTGAGAGAAAAATGTTAAAAATTGTTAATTCGGTAAAAATTCTTTCAAAAACACTTGACATTTGAATAGAGTTGTGTGTACTTTTGCAGCACATACGATAAGGAAAATCTCCTTGAATTAAAATCAACATTTTTTTATTTGAATTCTGATATAACCGCGGGTTAGAATTATATATTCTTAAATTTTTATTAACTAAAATTTCTTTAACAATGAAACCGATCGCTAATTCCCAATTGACGGGGAAATGGTATAACATTGCCCGTACCCGCAACTTTTTTGAAATGAATTTCGTTGAAATATTCCTTTATATTTCAATTGCTTACGAAAATTATCTCGACTTGCTTTATGTCGGAGTAAAAGAGGATAGAAGTAAAGTCTTAAAAAAATTAACCTTAAAAATTTTAACAAAAAATGATATCAATTTTATAATTATTAAAAAAGGACTTTTCAAGAAAACATTTAGGATTTTAACCTTTGATGATAAAAATGGAATATTTATTTTGTCAGATAAAAAAATGAAATATCTTTCAATATTATCCCGGAAACCGACATTGAATTATGAAATGATGGAATGTTACTTGAATCGTGTTGAAGAAATGAATGGAAAAAGGATAGAATTATATAGTAACAGTATTGTTTAAGCTCATACGGCGATGCCGTACGTTATATGTGTTCAAGCCTTCCAGACTATAATGCTAATCATTCTTCATTATACATTCTTCATTAAAAAAATAATTCCTAATTTTTTTGAAAAAAACTGCTGTCTGTTGTCTGTTGTCTGTTGACTTTTTTTTATCTTTGCGTTTTACATAAAATATAAGGAGTTATGACATTAAATTCACTTACAGCAATATCTCCAGTTGATGGCAGATACCGTTCCAAGGCAGCAGGTCTTGATGAATATTTTTCAGAATTCGCATTAATCCGTTATCGCGT
>JAZOSA010000002.1:0-15529 GCA_045656905.1 Bacteroidales bacterium | reverse complement strand
TAATATTATTGAAAGTTTAGGTACTAATGTATTCCCAAGATTACGCTTTGGAATAGGAGACGACTTCCCTCGTGGTAAACAAATCGATTTTGTGTTAGGCAAATGGAAACCTTCTGAACTCGATATCATAAATCCTCGCCTCGAAATAGCCGCTAACTTTATTAAAAGTTTCGTGACTCAAGGCGTTGATCAAACTATGAATCAGATGAATAATAAATAGTTAGGAGTTGGGAGTTGAGAACGATTGTAGAGACGTTTCAATGTTCCCGAAAATATGAACACACATTGAAGCGTCTAATCAATTAAGAATTAAGAATGAAGAATTAAAATAATTATACATTATACATTATACATTATACATTTTTGAATTAATAAAATAATTAGTAAAACCTTTTACTATTTTTCGTATATTTGCAAATCTTTTAAAAAATAAGATGATGAAAAGAAAATCTTTACTTTTAATCGTGATGGTGTTCGCATTGGCATCATTGACAACAATCAATGCACAGGAAAAGAAGTCTTTAATCGGTGAGCATTTATCAATCAGCGGTTGGATGAACATCCAATATGACTATGAAAGTCAGTTGTCAAACGACGGAATGACATTGGACCAAATCAACACTTTCAATGTACGTCGTGCTCGTCTCGACTTCAAAGGCAACATTACCAAAAACTTAGAATTCCGCGTTCAAGGTGATTTGGCTGGCACTCCAAAATTAGTCGATGGTTTCGTTAAAGTGAAATTGCACAAAAGCTTTAACATTCAAGTTGGTCAGTTCAAGATTCCTTTCACATTTGAAAATCCTCAATCTCCTCTTACTCTCGAAGGTATTGAATACGCACAAGTTATCAGCAAACTCTCAGGTTATACTGATATTTCTGGCGTTTCAACATACTCTGGCGGTCGTGACGTCGGTGTTATGATTTACGGTAACTTCTTTAAATTTGAACGTAACGGAAAAGAAATTCCTATCCTTACATATAAATTAGGTGTGTTTAACGGTAACGGCATGAATAAAAAAGATGCTAACCTTTTGAAAGACATCGCTGGTAGCGTTGAAGTATGCCCAGGCGTTGAAGGCTTGATGCTCGCAGCTTCATACTATGGCGGTAATTATTACCTCAGTGGCGCATCTAAAGATAATGCTAACAGAGATCGTCTTACTTTCGGCGGTAAATATGAAACAGGCAGACTTACAGTACGTTCTGAATATATCATTGGTCAAACAGAAATGGCAAAAGAAGGTGAAGTCTACAATCTTGAATCTGACGGTTTCTATGTGTCAGCAGGTTATTGGTTCAATATAAAAGAACAAAGAATCCGTCCTGTCGCACGTTACGATTTCTTCAGACAAGACATTCACGACCAAGAAACAAATTCAACATATTATATGGTCGGTGTTGACTGGTGGCCATACAAAAACCTTCGTCTTTTAGTCAACTACACAATGAAAGACAAACCAGGATTTGACCACATGGGCAACTTATGGCAAGCACAACTTTCTGTTAAGTTTTAACAATTAGAAATTAGGAGTTAGGAATTAGGAAAAACCTTTTCTTGACTCCTTTTTTATAATGAAGAATGAAGAATGAAGAATGAGCAATGAATAATGAAGAATTAAGAATTAAGAATTAAGAATGAAAATAATTCTACATTATTCATTCTACATTCAACATTCTACATTCAACTTTGAAAAACTAATTTAAACTAAATATGAAAACAAGAAAACTAAAAGCTTTATTTCTTAACGAGGACTGGCTCATTGTGGCTTTAGGCTTCGTAGTCTTGGCACTGATAGCATTCGTGCCTTCATTTATGATTCACATCAAGATGTTGAATGTTACTACATTACACACATCTTCAGGTTGGATTGATCTTGCTTACACATTTGTGTTTTTATTTCTGATTATTTTGATTTCCACCCTTGCAATGAAACGAGATGTCAAGGGCGTTTTTTTCTCTTTTGTAGTGATATTCTTACTCACTATGTTGTCGCAGTTTCTTGCGAGTCTTCCATTTTGCAAGGAATACGGAATAGAGTCGGTATTGTTTGCCGTTCTTTTCGGGTTGATAATAAGCAATGTCTTTGGCGTGCCAGAATGGATGAAGTCGGCGATACAGAGTGAGTTCTATATAAAAATAGGTATTATTTGTCTCGGCGCGACCATCATCTTTGGCGAAATCGTCAAATCTGGAGCGTATGGATTAGCGCAGGCATTGTTGGTCGTTCTCGTGGTTTGGTACTTCGCTTTCTGGCTTTCAAGAAAGATATTTAAAGTCGATGATGAGATGTCAACGATGATTGCGAGTTCTGTGAGTATCTGTGGCGTGTCGGCGGCCATCGCGACATGCGGCACAATCAAAGGCAACCAGAAGAAACTCAGCTACGTCATTTCCTTGGTTATGGTTGTTGCCATACCTATGTTATACATCATGCCGTTGCTTTGCAACTGGCTACTTCCTATGATTTTCCCACACGATAATGTTGCGGCACAGCAAGTGGCGGGCGCATGGATTGGAGGCACGATTGACACTACGGCAGCTGTTGCGGCTTCCGGTGAAATCCTCGGTGACATAGCTGGCGACACAGCCGTTATCGTCAAGGCATCGCAAAACGTATTGCTCGGTCTCGCAGCATTCGGAATCTCATTGTTCTGGTCGTTGCGCGACACCAACGGCGTCATGGAGACAAAAGGCACGATGATATGGCATCGCTTCCCAAAATTCGTCCTCGGAATGATAGTCGCTTCGGCAGTGTTCAGCATCTGGTTCAACGGCGGCGTCGAGATTGACGGAAATATGGTAAAATATAAATCTCTGGCGAAAAACTTCCAAGGAATATTCTTCTCGATAGCATTCGTCTGCATCGGACTCGAGACACGCATCAAGGAGATTTTCAATAAAGAAAACAGAGCCTCGCTGAAGGCATTCCTGACAGCACAGACTTTTAACGTCGTTTTCACTTTTATAGTGGCGGTTGTTATTTTTGGATTTATCGCGAATTGATTTGGAGTTAGGAGTTAGGAATTAGGAGTTAGGAGTTGTCTTAGCTCCTTTTTTAATTAATATTAATAATGGCTAACGACTAATGGCTAATGGCTAACGGCTAACAGCTAACGGCTAATTCTTCATTCTTAATTCTTAATTCTTCATTACTTCAAACCTTAAACTAAAAGACTATTGACAGTCTCTTTTTTTATACTTCTTTCTTCTCCATATTGAAAAAAAATATATTTTTGCAAACAACAGAGAATGTATTTTTAGAATTATAAATTAAACTATAACAATATGAAAAGAACTTTACTTTTAACAATTATGTGCGTATTTGCATTGTTCGGCAATGTCAAGGCACAGGAGGTAATTGAAGTTGGAAAATCCTCATTTCCATCTTGGTGTAATCCAATCGCTGATTATTTTAATTACAGCGTAGTTCAACAAATCTATACAGCTGAAGATTTGCAAGGTAAAACAGGTACTATCAATAAAATTACTTTTGATTTAAGTACAGGTGCAACTACTACACGTGATGTTGTAGTTTATATGAAAAACATAGATAAAACAGCTTTCTCAAGTGCTACAGACTGGGTTGAAGTGAGTGATGCAGATATAGTTTTTGATGGAAGTTGGGCTTTGCCAGCAACTCTCACATCTGTAATGGAAGTGTCACTTGAGTTTACAAAAGGCTTTGAGTATACAGGCGGAGATTTGTTGTTATGCATGTATGATAAAACAGGTTCGGCAGTCACAATAAATTATAATCAATTCTATGCTTATTACAATGAGGCTATGGCATTGAGAACATTGTATTACAGTTCTGCTAGTGCAATAGATGTGAATAACATTTCATCAGTGTCAGGTACAACTTATGCATATACAAACTATATTAAGTTCACTATAACATCAGACGAAGGTGGCGAAACTCCAGATCCAACTCCAGATCCAGAACCAGAACCAGATCCAACACCAGACCCAGAACCAGGTGATGATAATGAAGGCGGTGTAACAACTTCTACAATAGAAGTTGGCGCTGATAAAAATCCTATAGGAAGCGAATATTCTTTGCCAACAACAGATTATGTCAAATATTCAATTTCACAACAAATATATACAGAAGAAGACCTCGGTGGAAACCTCGGTTCAATTAATAGCGTTGCTTTCAAATTGGCTAATAACGTAGGTTCAACAACAAGACAATATGAAATCTATGTTAAACATATTGATCGTGAAAATATGATTGGTGGTTTTGAACCTGTTACAGCAGCTGATAAAGTATTCGACGGTGATGTTGCAATCTCTGGTTATAAAGATACATGGGTAACAATTCCTTTCGATAATGCTTTCAATTACACAGGCGGTAATTTTGTTCTCTTCGTTTATGACAAGACTGGCGTTGCTGAATCAGCAAATTATCACCTTTTCTATATGTTCAATCCAGGTGTTGAAAAAAGAGCTTACTTCAGCACAAGTTCATTCGCATACGACGTGAATAATTTGCCGGTAAACTATGGTTCAGCAACATTAGGATTTAAAGACTATGTCAACCAAGTTAGATTCGGCATGGAAACTAAACCTGTCGTTAAAGTTACTCCAGAAGCAATTGACTTGGGCGAAACAATGCTCGGCGGTTACTGGTCAGAAGAAAAACCTTATGAGGTAAGCGTCAAGGCTGTAAGCACAACAATTAAAGACATTAAAGTTGACAACGATTTCTTCGTATTGCCAGCAAACATCGACTATACAGCAAATCCTATTGTTGTTGAAGTCGCTTATAACGAAAACGCAGAAGTAAACGGCGAAGTTAAAGGTAATTTCATCGTTTCTTACGAAGACTTGACAATGGAAGTGCCTATGACAGCAAATGCTTACACTCCAGCAACAGGCGACGTTTATGAACTCGCTAAAAATGTTACAATGACAGACGGCAAATATTCTGACACTCCAGAATTCGCTGGTTTACACGACAACTACTTGTTGCCAGGTGAAACACAAGGTGCTGTTACTCCAGATGCAGTCTATACATTTGAATTGCCAGAAGCATCACTTTTATTGGCTAAAGTTGAAGGTACAAACGCAAAGATGGCTGTCTATAAAGAAAGTTTCGAAGGTAAAGGCGGTCCTTCATTCGACAATGCATTCAAAGGTAATATAGAAGTTAAATCAGAATTCTTCTTTGATTTCAATGAAGACGTTTTGAATGGCTGGACAGTTAAAAATGCTTATAACAACGCTAACAATTGGCAAATGCTTAAAGGTGCAGGCGTTGACGGAACAAATTGTATCGTTTCTTACTCATACAAAACATATCCTGATCAATTTTTCGTAGCAGACAACTTCATAATGACAGAATACACTTACAACATCACAGAAAATTCAAAATTGTCATTTGATGCAATGTGCGACGCTTTAAATGAAGGTGACATTGACCATGTTAAAGTTAAAGTTTCTAAAGATGGCGAGTCAATGACACTCATCGAAGAAATTACACCTACTTCAGCTACTTACTCAAACAACGTTATTGACCTCGGCGCTAAATTTGCAGAATTAGGACTTGAATATGGTGATTATCATATCGTTTTACACCACCAGGAAACTAGCAAATTCTATGTATGCGTTGATAATATCAGATTATCAAATCCTTCAGACGCAAAGACAAGAGGCGAATCTGATGTTGATGAAATCTACGCTGTTGAATATCCAGCAGGTAAATATTATGTAGTAGTTGCTGCTGAAAGCGAATTCACATTCGAACTCCAAGTCGTTAATCCAGAAAACTTGCCAGCAACTCCAGCTAACGTAGTCGCTACAACAATCGATGAATTCTCAATCGAATTGACATGGGAAGCTGCTGAAAACGCTACAAGCTACAATATTTATCGCAATGATGAGTTCGTGGCTAATGTGACAGAATTGACATATATCGACGAAAAATTAAACCAAAACTCAGATTACTGCTATATCGTAAGAGGTTACAACGGCATTATGGAATCTGTGGCTTCAGAAAAAGCTTGCGCTAAGACATTGAAACTCACTCTTACACCTCCAACAGAAATCTTTGCAAAAGCAACAAGCACATCAACAATCGTATTGAATTGGTCAAAAGTTGAAAAAGCTGCTGGCTATAAAGTCTACTGGGGCGAAGAAGTTATTGAAATAGTATCAGATACAACTTATACAGTAGAAGGTTTGACTGCAGGTACAGAATATTGCTACACAGTTTCTAGTGTTAACAAAACTGTTGAGTCATTCGACAAGTCAGACTTCGCTTGCGCAACAACATCTGATATCGTTCCAACTATTCCAGCTAACGTTAAAGTTGAAGCAACAAGCACAATGTCAGTTAAAGTGTCATGGGATGCCTCTGATAACGCAAAACGTTATTACATCTACAGCGCAGACACTTTGGTCGCTAAGACAACATACACTTATTACAACATCGTTGGTTTGGAATCAGGTTCAGAATATTGCTACACAGTGACAGCTGTTAATGGTGAAGTAGAATCAGAAGAATCAGAAGTGGCTTGCGGTAAGACAGAATCAGATGGCATCGTTGAATTGACATCATCAATCAATGTTTATCCAAACCCAGTTAACGACAAACTTTATATTGAGACAGAAGTTGAAATCGAAGAAGTTGTAGTTTACACAATAACTGGCGTTATTGTTGGTCAACAGTCAACGGTCAACGGTCAACAGACATCATTCATTGACGTAACAAACTTGAACAGCGGAGTTTACTTCGTGAAGGTTGTTACAGAAAACGGCGAAACTGTTAAGAGAATTATAAAAGACTAAAGACAAAAGTCTAAAGACTAAAGTCTGAAGTCCAAAAGAGTAGAGACGTATCAAAATTCGCGAGAATTTTGCTGCGTCTCTTTTTTTGGGTCAACGGCAACATCAATGTCCAAAGTCAACAGGAAAAAATTATGCATTAAGCATTATGAATTATGAATTAAAATAGTTATCTTTGTAGACTGATAATATTTATGAATAATTAAATAATTCAATTATATGAAAAAACTTTTACTCTCAGCAATCGTATGTGTTCTCGCAATGTTCGGAACACTTAAAGCTCAAAACACAGAAGTCGTGATTGACGGAACAGTTGGTTCTTATAGTGAATCAATGAACAGATTTGCACCAATTTTCGTTGCAGCTCAATATTCAATTTCGCAACAATATTACACGGCAGAAGAAATCGGCGTGGAAGAAGGCACTATCAAAAGCGTGTCATTCAAAACAGATATGATGTGGTTTGAAGATAATCCTCGTCGCCTTGAAATCTATATGGTAAATACAGAAAATTCATCATTTGATGGATTGAAAATGGAACAAGTCACAAGCGAAGACCTCGTGTTCTCAGGCAATGTGACATTTTCAGCCAGTTCATGGATTACAATAGAATTAAACAAAGGCTTCAATTACACAGGCGGCAATGTCTTGCTCTGCGTTAATGACTTGTCAGGATCAATGTGTTACTACGACAGCTATTTCACAAGTTACGTTCTTTCAGAAGGTGAAAATCCAAGATGTGTGTGGAGCAGCGATGAAGCTATGTTCTTAGACCCAACAGCAAGCGCAATCACAGCGAAAGAATCTGTCAATGCACTTCCTTTCGTGAAATTCACTTTCGGAGAAGTTGAAGATAATCCAGAAGAACCAGAACAACCAGAAGAAAATGCAGACGAAGTCGTTATCGACGGAACAGTTGGTTCTTGTGCAGAATCAATGAACAGATTCGCGCCAGTATTCGTCGCAGTTCAATATTCAATCTCACAACAATATTACACAGCTGAAGAAATCGGCAGAGAGTCAGGTTATATCAAGAGCGTGTCATTCAGAACAGACGCATGGTATGAAGAAAATCCTCGCCGTCTTGAAGTGTATATGGTAAATACAGAAAACGATTCTTTCAATGGTTTGGTGATGGAACAAGTTTCAACTGACGACCTTATGTTTTCTGGTAATGTCAAGTTCGTTTCAAACTCATGGGTTACAATAGAATTGGATAAGGTGTTTAATTACACAGGAAAAAATATCTTGGTCTGCGTTAATGACTTGTCAGGTCAGATGTGTTATTATGACAGCTATTTCACAAGTTTTGTCGTTCCAGAAGAAAATGGCGACAGATGTATGTGGAGCAGCGATGAAGCTATGTACTTCGACCCAACAGCAAGTGCAATAACAGCGAAAGATATAGTCAATGCAGTTCCTTTCGTGAAGTTCGCTTTCACAGAAGATGATGCAGTGGAAGAGATGACATCGGCTTCATTCAACGTTTATCCAAATCCTGTTAATGACAGACTTTATATTGAAGCAGAAACTGAAGTTAAGGAAGTTGTAATTTACACAATAACTGGCGTTATTGCTGGTCAACAGTCAACAGTCAACGGTCAACAGACATTATCCATTGACGTTACAGACTTGAACAGCGGAGTTTACTTCGTGAAGGTCGTTACAGAAAACGGTGAAATGGTAAAACGTTTTATTAAGGAATAATTTGCAATGAGCTCACTGCTCACTGCTCAATGCTCAAAGCAAAAAAATAAAAATACCCAAGGACTGTTGACTGTTGTCAGTTGTCCGTTGACATTGAAAATTATAAACTAAAATACTAACAAATATGAAAAGATTTTTCCTTTTATCATTAGTGTGCGTGTTAGGTTTGTTCGGAAACCTCAGAGCACAGGAGATTACAATTGGTAGCGCAGAATCTAGTAGCTACAGAACTCCGATAAATACAGACCAGCCTTATTCTATTTCACAGCAGATTTATACTGCTGCTGAAATTGGTCAAGCAAATGGCAAGATTTCTAAAATAGCATTCAAGTGGGCTAGCTCTATAGCGGAAACTCGTAATTTGAGCATCTATATGCAAAACACAACTCAAAGTTCTTTCGGTAACTGGATTTCTGTAACAGACAACGATAAGGTCTTTGATGGTGAAGTAAATATCAATTCAGAATGGGTTGAAATAACATTCACAACAAAATTTGACTACACCGGCGGCAACCTCTTATTGTGTGTATACGATAAGACAGGTGGCTGGGGAAGTAAATCAAATTTCTATAATTATGCAACATCACCAACTGCAGCTTCAGCAATCAGTGCTCAAGGTAGCAAAGCTTATGATCCATCAAACCTTTCAGGTGGTACACAGAGATATTTCAATAACCATATCAAGTTGACTTTCGCAGCGGCAGGAGAAGAAATTAAACCATCTGCTCCAGCAAACTTAAAAGCAGAAGCATTGAGCGATTCTCAAATCGTATTGACATGGAACGCTGTTGACAATGCCTTGACATACAATGTCTATCAAAATGATGTAATGATTGCTGAAGGTTTGACAGCAACAAATTATACAATTGAAAACTTAACTCCAGCAACAAACTACTGCTTCACAGTTACAGCAGTTAATGATTTGGAATCAGACAAATCAGCAGAAGAATGCGTTGAAACAGAAGCAACTCCTGCTGCGGCAACAACATTCTTCTTCGATTTCAACGATGGAACAAAAGGCGATATGCGTGTATTCCAAGGCGCAGGTGCGAGCCATTTATGCCCTAACTGGGGAACACCACAAGATCACAGCACAGTAGACCTCGTTATCAATCAACTTAAGGCTCGCTATAAAGGCGTTGATGGTTCAATCGCTGTATATTCAATGACATACGATGTATTAGAAGACGTTACACGTATTCCAGATAACTATATCGTAACAAACAAATCTTATCTCATCACAGCAACATCAACAGTTGAATGGGATATCAGACAAGCTGAAGACGGAAAATCAGACCAATATTCAATCGTTGTTTCAGAAGACGGAACTAACTTCACAGATATCTGGTTTGAAATATATGGCGACAAGACAGGCGAGACAAAAGCTTATTCTTTAGCAGATTACGCAGGAAAAGAATTATATATCGGTTTCCACCACTACAAACAAACAGACGGCGGTGCATTGTGCCTCGATAACGTAAAACTTGTTACAGACTCACAAATCACTCCAGAAGAACCAATCGATCCAACAGCACCAACAGTTCCAGATAACGTCAAGGCTGTAGCTTTCAGCGAATCATCAATTAAGTTGACATGGAACGCAGCTGAAAATACAACAAGCTACAATGTTTATATGGGCGAAGATGTAGTTGCTACATCAATCACAGAAACATCTTATACGGTTGAAAACTTAGAGGCTGGTTCTGCTTACTGTTTCACAGTTACAGCAGTTAATGCAGAAAAAGAATCAGCTAAATCAGCAGAGGCATGCGCTACAACATTTGACGCAGCTCCTGAAGTCCCAGCAGTTCCAACAAACCTTAAAGCTGAAGCAGTTACAGACGCTACAATCAACTTGACATGGGATGCTGTTGAAGGCGCAAAGGTATATTATGTATACCAAGGCATTATAAAACTCGTCACAGTTGCTGAACCAACACACCTCGTCACAGGTTTGCAAGCCGGCAAAGAATATTGCTTCACAGTTACTGCAGTCAACGATGGTGGCGAATCAGCTAAATCAGAATCAGCTTGCGCTACAACATTAGTTGAAGAAGGCGTTGAAAAACCAGCCGCTCCTCAAAACTTGACAGTTATGGCTTTAGTGCCAGGCGAACTCACATTGACATGGGACGCAGTTACAGGCGCAGAAGAATATAATATCTACGGAGACGGAAACCTCATTGGTACACTCGCTCAAACAAGCGCTGATATAACAGAATTAGATGCTAATACTCAATACTGCTTCACAGTGACAGCTGTTAACAAAGGCGGTGAGTCAGGTCATTCAAATGAAGCTTGCGAAACAACAATGGAAGATAACAATGTTGAAAAACCAGCAGGTCCTCAAAATTTGACAGTTATGGCTTTAATCCATAATGAACTCCGCTTGACATGGGACGCTGTTGAAGGCGCAACAAAATACAACGTATATCAATTTGAAGAATTGCTCGGCTCAACATCTAATACAGAAGTCGACATCTTTGACTTAGCATCAGACACAAGATATTGCTTCACAGTTACAGCAATCATCGACGGCGTTGAATCAGAACCTTCAAACGAAGCATGTGAAACAACATTATCAGAAGAAAGCATCGTTGAGTTGATATCATCAATCAATGTTTATCCAAATCCAGTTAACGATAAATTGTTCATCGAGACAGAAGTTGAAATTGAAGAAGTTTCTATTTTCGATATTTATGGAAGACGCCAAGAGCTATCAGCTGTCAGCTGTCAGCCATCAGCTATTGATGTTTCTAATTTAAACAGCGGTGTTTACTTCGTTAAAATCGTTACAGAAAACGGTGAAGTTGTAAAACGCTTCATTAAGAAATAATAGGCAGTGAGCCATGAGCCATGAGCTGTGAGCAATTGCTCTAAGCCCAAAGCTCGCTGCTCATTGCAAAAGGTAGAGACGTATCACAATTCGCAGAATTGATGCGTCTCTCTTTTTTTGTCAACAGTCAACGGTCCAAAAAAATAATTCCACATTCTTAATCCCACATTACTAATTTTTTATATCTTTGCTCTCTTAATTAATTGTATTGAATATCATTATTTTTAAATTTTAAATCAATGAAGAAGAATTTACTTTTCGCAATTTTATGTGTGTTGGGTTTGTTCGGAACTCTCAGCGCACAGAATGTGGTTACCATCGATGGTACAGTCGGTGGATATGAAGCATCCACAAGTAATCAAGTTCCTATTTATAACAATTACGAATACGCTATTACTCAGCAATATTATACTGCTGCTGAAATAGGCAAGTCATCAGGTACTATTGAAAGTATAGCATTCAAAACAACTGAAAAAGGAACATATCCATTTACACGTACTCTTACCATTTATATGGTAAACACTTCAGATTACAATTTTGGTATAGGTGGTAAAGCCACAAAGGCAATGGCTGATACAGATGTAGTATTCGAAGGTGAAGTTACATTTGCACAAGCTAATGCATGGACCACAATTGAATTGACAACAAATTTTGAATATACAGGAGAAAATATTTTGATTTGTATTAATGATGCAACTGGAACATATATCTCGGACCAAAATGGATTAGGAGGAAGCTCATATTTCAGCACATTTGATTGTATATATGAATTGCCAATAGATGGTAATCCAAATGATCTTGGTAAAGCATATAGAGTTTTACACAAAAAAAGATCAAGTGGAGCATATGATGCAACAACAACAAATTCATCATGTACACAAACAAAACCAGTTCCTTTCGTACAATTCGCATTTGCTGCTGGTACAACAGAAGAATACGCAGATCCATCAGACCCAACAAACTTCGTTGCTACAGCAGTTAACGAATCAAAAATCCAATTAACCTGGGATGCAGCTGCTGAAACAGAAAGCTACAACATTTACGAAGGTACAAACCTCGTAGCTAACGTTGAAGGCACATCATACGCAGTTAAAAACTTAGCACTTGGCGAACACTGCTACACAATCAAAGGCGCTAATGGTCCTAAAGAATCAACAGGCGTTAATGCTTGCGCTACTCTCGTAGCAAAGACAGTTGAATCAATCACTATTGGTACAACAGGCGACAAAGATTCACAAACAGCTCCTATGGCTTTATTTACTCAAAACTCATGGGTTGAACAACTTTACAAAGCATCTGAAATCGGTAAAGCTTGCACAATCGAAAGAATTTCTTTCGCTACAAAACCAGCAAACCAATATTCAACTCCATTCACAACAAAGGAAATCAAGATTTATCTCGCTGAAACAACAAAGTTTGATTATACTGATAATGCTTGGACATCAGCAGACGATCTTAAATTAGTTTATTCAGACACAGACATCATCATCGGTGACCAAGAATGGGAAACATTCGAATTCGATACTCCATTCGAATACGGCGGCGTAAAGAACTTAGCAGTCGTTGTTGTTAAATCAGCAGAAGAAATGTCAGCACAATATTTCTGGCATACAAATGATGTAGCAAACAGCGTATTATACGCAGAAACAGCAACATATCCTACACAAGGTAATTTAACAAACACAAGACCAGTCGTAAAATTCGCTTGGGAATCAGAAGATGGTGATAGCAATGAAGGCGATGATAACGAAGGCGATGATAACGAAGGCAACGAAGGTGACGATAACGAAAACGAAACACCAACAGTTGGCGTTTATCCAACAACATTCTTCTTTGACTTTGAAAGTGGAAAACTCAATGGCTTGAACGTTATCGACAAAAACAATGACGGCATTAAATGGGAATACAGATACGGTTCAGACGGCGGTGGCTTTAAAGATGAAGGCGGCGTTTATTCAGGTACTTACGCTGGCAACAAAGCTGACGACTATCTCGTTACAGCTTCTAAATATTCTATGACAGAAACATCAGAATTTTCATTCACATTCGTTCCTTACGATTGTTTAACTTATTTCCATGAAAAAATAGCTGTTGTTGTTTCAGAAGACGGTGAAGCATTTGAAACAGTTTGGTCATACGAAATTGAAGAAGCAGTTGGAGCTTGGGATACAGCAACAATCGACCTTAAAGCTTATGCTGGCAAAGACTTCTATATTGGTTTACACCACTATGGTACAGAAGACGGTATCCGCGTTGACAACATAAAATTAACTTCACAAGAACCATCAGCTCCAGCTAACTTAGCAGCTACAGCAACAGAAACAACAATCACATTGACATGGGACGCTGTTGACGGCGCTGTATCTTACAACGTTTATTCAGTAGAAGGCACAGATTACACATTGGTAGGCAATGCAACAGAAACAACATTCACAGTTGAAGACTTGAAACTTGAAACAGAATACTCATTCACAGTGACAGCTGTTAATGAATTCAAAGAATCAAGATATGCAGCACCTGTAACTATTTCAACAGCACTTCCAGAAGGCGTTGAAATCTTATTGAAAGAAACATTCGAAAGCTATGAAGTAGGTCAATATATCGCTAAAGACGGCGGTGAACATTGGACAACATGGTCAAAGAAAGAAGGCGGTGCTGAAGACGGCGTTATCGCTGAATCAAACGGCAACAAATATGGTCACTTCACATTCGGCAACGACCAAGTTCTCCTCCTCGGCGGTTATAAATCAGGCGAATTTGACTTAGAATTAGACGTTTACGTTCCAGCAGGTTCAGCAGCTTACTATAACGTTCTCCACGAATTCAATGGCGCTAACTCATCATGGGCAATGCAGTCATATCTCCAAATGACAGATAATGGTACAGGTTCACCTGTCATAGCAGAAGGTCATGGTTCAGTTCACGCTGGTGAAGCTAATGTCGCTGACATCCCATGTGTTTACGACGCTTGGATGCACTTCCGCATGCGCATCAATGCAAATACTGACAAAGCAGAACTTTACTACACAATGCCAGGTCAAGAAGAACAAAAGGCTTGCGAATGGCAATGGAGCAAAGACTGTTTCGGTGAAAGTGTTGTAGGTCGCAAACTCGACGCTATGAACTTCTATCCTTCAAACAACAAGTCAGAATATTATATCGACAACTTGATGCTCAAGAGATATGGCGGCGCAGCATCAGCTATCGTTACTTTAAGCAAAGATAAAATCGAAGGTAGCATGGACGTCAACGATATGAGCTCTGTTGAATTAGAAATAGAAAACATCGGTACTTCAATCGCTGAATACGTAGCATGGGTTGATTATGGTCAAGGCGCAATGAGCGACAGAGCAGAAGTCGTTTCTTATTCACTCGAAGACATCTCAACATCAACACCTATCGGATGGAGCCCAGACAAACCTCTCACATTCGAAGTCGCTGCATTGTACACATCAGCATCATACGGTAACTCAGTAATGGGTACATACGTAACAGCAGCAGCTTACTTCTTAGGTGAATTCAAAGATCAATCAGACAACGTAGTTCCAATGCTCGAACCAGGTACAAATATGATATTCCGTATCTACTCACAAGGTATCAACGGCGTTCCAGGTGCAGTATTGGCAGAAAAAGTCCTCCCAGCTGAAGAAATCATATTAGATTGGAACGTTATCCAATTCGACGAACCAGTATTGTTGACAGGTTTCGACTTCTACGCAGCTGTTGAAATGACCCAATCTGTAGATGGCGTGCCAATGGTATTGGACGGAAATAAAGATGGCGAGTTAGTAGGTTACGGTGACTTATGCCGTCAATCAAGCACTGCAGCATTCAGATCAATCACAGACTTCATCGACGGTGGTGAAAAATACGGTAACTTCCACATCATGGTTCTTTGTGAAGGTGACCCTGTTAAAGGTGGATGGGTTGAATTAAGCAAGAAAGAAGGTGTGTTAGAAATCGGTGCTAAAGAAACTATCAACGTTGATTTTGTATCAGTAGGCTTGGAAAAAGGCAAGACATACAATGCTAAAGTTGTCTTCAATACAAACACAGAAGAAGGCGTTATCGAGCTTCCACTTTCTCTCTATGTATGGGGTGAAAACGTTGAAGAAATTTTAAGCAACACATACAACATCTATCCAAACCCAACAACAGCACAAGTAACAGTTGAAGGCGAAAACATCGACTATATC
>JAZOSA010000001.1:0-1785 GCA_045656905.1 Bacteroidales bacterium | reverse complement strand
AGTGACAAACGAAGGATATTAAACAGAGTTTAATTCCTGAGCAGAGGAACGAATGACTGATTTTTACGTGTTACGGGCGTTTTTGGTACTTTTTGCAGCCTCAAAAAGTACATAGAGAAAGACTTGAAGAAAATACAAGTTAATAGTTGTAAGGTTAAGTTATGCAGTAAAATAAAGGTTTTATTTACATTCTACACTAAGGAACAGATGCTTCACTGCGTTCAGCATGACAAGAACTCGAGGAATTCGCTAATCGCTAATTGTTAACCGTTTATCGTTAAACGTTGACAACGCTCGCTGACCGCGACCCGCAGGGCACGACAAGAATCCGTGCTACCTGCGACCTATCGCTGCTCGCGTTATCGAAGGCAAAGCCTTTCCTCGTTCCACGCTTATATTATCTCTCCGTTCCAAAGCATTTTGAAGAAGTCGAGGACATAAATCATTTCGATGCAATTTGCTTCGCGGGTCATTTTGTCTAATGAAACAATGATTTTTCTGGCGTTAGGATGTTCTTCGGCAAAGGCTTTAAGATTCTTTTTATGTTTAGTTTGGATTTCGTCTGTTGACTTAATTTCTATGGCTATGCGGGCATCGCCAATAATAGCGTCAACCTCTATGCCGGAGTATGTCCTCCAGTAGGATAGTTTTTCCGATGATTCTGTGTAGCCTAAATAAGCCATAATTTCTTGAATGACAAGATGCTCGAAGGCATGTCCGAATTCATCTGTTCCACGTTTGAGATTTGTTCTTCCCATCAAATAATTAACGATACCAATATCAAAATAGTAAAAGCGTGGAGCTTGTACTAATTTTCTCTTGATGTGTTTGGTGTATGCAGGTATTTCGTATCCGACTAATGTGTCGTATAGGATTTGGAAATAAGCTGCGATGGTTTTTGCAGACACTCCACAATCTGTTGCAATGTTTTCGTAGTTCAAAATTTCTCCATTGCATATAGCCGCGACCTCTAGAAAACGCTCGAACGAAACAATATCTCTAACCAAGGCTTCTTCTTTTATCTCTTCTTTCAGGTATATATCTACGTAAGCCTTTAATCGTCTTGTTGCATTTTCTATTGTGTAATGGCGAGGCATCATTCCGTTCTGAATGGCTCTGTAGATATCGAAGTCAGGAATTTCTGCGCTGACTAATGGATATAAGTATATTGGGATAGCTCTTCCGCCAAGTGTGTTTGAAGATTGTTTCTTTAGTTTCCTTGCGCTTGAGCCACAAAGAATGAAATGGATATTTTTATTGGTCATTAACCAATGTACTTCGTCAAGCAGTTCGGGAACTTTGGGTATTTCGTCAATTATAACCAATGTCCCTTCGGGCTTGTTTTGTAGTGTTTCTCTGAGTAATTCAGGGTTTCTTTGAAATCTTCTTCTTATGTCAGTGTTTAGTAAATCGTAATAAATGGTGTTAGGAAATAACTCTTTTAGTAGAGTCGATTTTCCTGTTTGGCGAGCTCCTAATAAAAAAACAGCATCATCAAGACGATTTTCAATGCCAATAATTCTTTTGTACATAATCTGAAATTTTATAAAAACTACTTCGCATATTTATTGAAAAAATAGAAGCGTAAATTCGGATTTTTCTTGAAAATCGGAATTACAAATGCAAATATACAACAGTTTTATTATTAATAATCAAAAGTTTGATGTTTTTTTATTAAAAACTTTTTTTTATTTCAAGTTTCTTCCTCGTTAAACGCTCCACGTTCAATCTGTTGACAACGCTCGCTGACCGCGACCCGCAGGGCACGACAAGAATCCGTGCTAC